>JBFJVR010000017.1:0-13642 GCA_041624095.1 Oleiphilaceae bacterium | reverse complement strand
GTATCTATGGCATTGGCCAATACCTTGGAAGCTTACCTAGTAGAGCAGTTTGCATCTGTATCCGCCGCCAGCGCAGCCCTGCACGATCACATCACAGCTTTCGTTAAGGCGCCAAACGAAGCAACTTATTCCAAAGCTCTGGCAGCCTGGCGGAACACCCATAATCACTACCTGGCAAACGGTTTATTATTACAGCTCAACGCCGCCTTTCCTGAGTCTGCGATTGCCGAAGTCGAAGCAGGCAAAGTCCAGCACTCGCTTCACGCCAGACTGGACCTGCATCCAATTTTACCCGGCTACCTCGACAGCGTAGCGGGCTATCCACTCAGCGGCCTGATGCACTCAGAGCAACGCTTTGACGAAGCCTACCTGAACGACGAATTGCAATTCAGCGACCCGGCCTATGTTACTCTCGGGTTTCATGCATTGGAGTTTATGCTGCGAGGCGACCCCGAAGTCGAACCTCAGCCATGGAAACGATTTAGCCCCCTCGAAGGCCTAAACGATGACCAAATGAGTCAAGCCGAATACAGAAGAGGCCTTTACCTGCTCATTCTTGCCCGCCAGATCGAAAAAGATTTACACCGACTCTATCGCTACTGGACTGACAAACGCGATGTAGAAAATAGGCCTTTCCTATTGCTAAGCAGCGAGACGATTTATCAGGCAATTGATCGCGAGCAGAAGCTGCTTGAAAGAGAGCTGCCTATACAAGGCGACGCACACTTGAACGATAAGGCATGGAATATGAGACACGCGGCCTTAGAGCTGCTCATTAGTGAACTCAAGGCGGCTCAAATCCTTTTGCCGCCCTACATCATCGAAACCAAGCCTACTGATCAGGCCCACGCTACTGCGCCGGGAGTACCCGCGCAAAAATAGCCTTCAAATAGTGGGTTTCTGGAATGGCGGGCAATATAGGGTGGTCGGCGCCTTGCCCGCCCTGCTCAAGAATCTGTACATTTTTCTCTAGGGCTCGCCCGGTTTTGCGCAACACCTCAACCAAGGCATCTTGCCCCAAATGCATTGAACACGAAGCAGATACCAATATCCCGTCTTTGCTTAATAGCCGCATGGCTTGGTGATTCAAACGCTGGTATGCCTGCTCGCCCGCTTTTTGATCCTTGCGCCGCGGAATAAAAGCAGGTGGGTCGGCAATAACCACATCGAAGCGTGCATCCTGTTCTTTCAGCTGGCGACAGATTTCGAAAACGTCTCCAGCGATACTGTCTACCTTGTCCTCTACTCCGTTGAGGCTGGCATTCTTTGTTACGTATTCAAGTGCCAAGGCAGAGCTGTCAACACAGGTAACCGATTCCGCACCAAACTTGGCTGCCTGAATTCCCCAGCCACCCACGTAACTAAACAAATCGAGCACCCGCTTACCTTTGACATAGTCCTTCATGCGTGCTCGGTTCATGCGATGATCATAAAACCAGCCGGTCTTTTGCCCGGTAAGCGCAGGAATAACAAAGTCGACGCCATTTTCTACCAAGCGTATTTCTTCACACTCACCTTTAGCAAACTCGACATACGACTCCAAGCCTTCAGCTTCGCGCATTTTCCCATTATTCTTGACGATAATGGTTTCGGGTCGACACACCTTATCCAGCGCATCAATCACGTCTTGCTTCATCAATTCCATGCCAACCTGAGATATCTGCACCACTAGCGTATCCCCGAAGCGGTCTACAACCAAGCCCGGTAAACCATCACTGTCACCAAACACTAAGCGGTAACAGTCTGCTTGAAAAACCTGCTGACGAATCGACAAGGCTATCTTCAAGCGGTGTACGATCAGCGACTGATCCAGAAACTGCGTAGGCGTGCGACTAATCAAACGGGCAAAGATCAACGAGGTCGGTGATACTACTGCGGTGCCTAGTTCCTTTCCGTTCGACGCGCAGATAACAACTTGTTCTCCCGCGTCGAAAGATTTGATCGGCGATAACTTGGTGTCCACCTCGTTGCTGTAGACCCATGCATGCCCTTGTTTCAGGCGTTTTTCGGTACCCTTTTTCAGCGTTAAGCGCTTGTATTCCATAAAACATAGCTTCAAAAAATTAATTTAGCTGCGCAGTATAGCAAGGAATCCAAACGAAACCCTTCTTTATAGGTTTGCACAGCGAGATAGCGCATTCACGTGCGCAAATTATTCATATACAACTAGACTTAATACAGGCTCAGAAACGGCACTAGCTAGAGACGCCGCTTCTTGATTGAGTGTTCAACACAAACAGCTGGACTACCTAAGCGCTATGCCGACAGAACTGACTACCGAACAAATCGCAAAAATCCTGCAGGGGATTTCCGTTCCACCGCAACCCCAAATCCTGGTGGATCTGCAAATGGAACAGATCATGCCGAACCCCGATATCGGGCGTATTGCCGAGCTTATCGCCAAAGACGTTGGCCTGGCAGGAACCATGCTCAAGTTTGTTAATTCTCCGTTCTATGGACTCGCAAACAAAATCACTTCTATCGAACAAGCAGTCTCTTTGCTCGGCAGCTCAACGGTGGTCAACATTCTGAATGGTCTGGCAATCAAAGGAGAAATGTCTGACGAAAATATCGTTGCGCTCACCCGCTTTTGGGATACAGCAAATGATATTGCGATGGTTTGCGCCACCGTGGCCAAGCAAGTCGGTTACCCAAACCCCGACGAAGCCTATACTCTAGGCCTGTTTCATAACAGTGGCATTCCGCTGATGATGAAAAAGTTCGACAACTATCTGGAATTTATGGAAGAAGCCTATTCAGGGGCCCACGAACGCATCACCGATGCCGAAAACAAGCAATTTAATACCAATCACTGCGTGGTTGGCTATTACACCAGCAAATCCTGGAACCTGCCTGATCATTTGTGCCAGGTGATTGCAGAGCACCACAATACCAGCCGTATATTCAGCGCCAAAGACGGGCGCAATCAGCAGCAAAAAACACTATTGGCGATTCTGAAAATCGCGGAGCATATATGCGGTAATTACCGGGTGTTCGGCAATCAGGATACCGACGCCGAATGGGACAGTAATGCCAAAGATATTCTCGAGTACTTAGGCCTCAGCACCTATGACATCGTCGAGCTGAAAGAACTATTTAGAGAGATGGGCGTCAATGTATTTTAACACTGCTGCCCACCCTCAGCTTCAATAAGGGTTTAACCCTTGGTCGTATAAGCCACATCCAGCTCTCGCGCCGCCTTGACATCATCGAGACGCCGCACCGGCTGCGTATAAGGCGCGCCGCGAACCAGTTCGGCGGACGACTCTGCCTCTTTCTGGATCTCGATCATCGCCGCTACAAAGCCCTCTAGCTCATCAATTGATTCCGTTTCGGTCGGCTCGATAAGGAAGCACTCTGGCACTAGCAAAGGAAAGTACGTCGTTGGCGCATGATAGCCAAAATCCAACAGACGCTTGGCAAAGTCCATCGCCGTTACTCCGAGCTCTTTCGCCTGCTTACTTAAGGTAATAATAAACTCATGCGTCGCGCGCCTCTCTGGATAGGCGAGCTTAAAGCCCGCCTGCTCCATCAACTTGGCCATATAGTTCGCATTCAGGGTCGAAAATTCGCCCACGCGATGCAAGCCGTCACGCCCCAGCAGTACAGCATAAACATAAGCCCGCAAAATAATGCCGGCATTACCCATAAACGCGCTCAGTCGTCCAATAGAATCTGGTAAATCATTGTCATCCAACCACGAATACACAGATTTCCCTGCTTCGTCCCGCTTACCTACTATCGGCGTCGGCAAATAAGGCAGCAGACGTTTGCCCACAGCGACCGGCCCCGAACCTGGCCCGCCACCGCCATGAGGCGTTGCAAAGGTCTTATGCAGATTCATGTGCAATACATCAAAGCCCATGTCTCCAGGCCTGACTTTACCCAGAATCGCGTTAAGGTTTGCGCCATCGTAATACAACAAACCGCCTGCATCGTGCACTGTCTTGGCAATTGCATCGATCTGCCGCTCAAAGACGCCACAGGTAGACGGATTCGTCATCATGATCCCGGCTGTCTGCGGCCCTACCGCAGCCTGCAAGGCTTCCAGGTCGACATCGCCGTCTGACTTTACCGGAACCTCTTTGACCTTGTAACCACACATTACGGCTGTGGCCGGGTTGGTTCCATGTGCAGCTTCAGGTACGATGATCTCAGTACGGCCATAATCATTGCGCCCCTCGTGATACGCTTTGATCATCGCGACACCGGCAAACTCGCCTTGGGCACCCGCCATTGGGCATAGCGACACACCAGCCATGCCGGTTACTTCTTTAAGAATTTCCTGCAATTCGTAAACGCAAGACAAATAACCCTGGCTATGAGACTCCGGTGCCAAGGGGTGACGAGATAGGAACCCCGGTAAACTGGCAGCCCGGTGAGCGCCTCTGGGGTTGTACTTCATCGTACACGAGCCAAGCGGATAGAACTGGGTATCAATAGAAAAGTTCTTACGCGACAAATTGGTAAAATGCCTGACCGCCTGCAACTCCGACACCTCCGGAAGTTTGGCTTTTTGCTTACGCAACAGCGCCTCCGGCAAGTCACAATCTGCCATTTCTTTTGGTGCCTGTGAGCTGGCAAAACGACCTTGCGCACCTTTTTCAAATATCAACATGCCGAGCCTCCTACACGGGCAATTGCTTCACCCAGCACCCGCACGTAATTATCCAAGTCCGATTCATTTTTGGTCTCGGTGGTACAAACCAGAATACTATTCCCCAAATCCGGAAAGTCCTGTTTTAGCGACAATCCTCCCAGAACGTCCTGCTCTGCCATCGCAGACAACACGGCATCTGCGTCCTGATCAAGGCATATTACAAACTCATGAAATGTCGCTAGCTCGTGTTTGATATTAACACCCTTGAGAGACGCTAGTTTGTGACGCAGGATTTTGGCATTCTGGTAGCTCGCACGCGCCACTCTTGATAAACCTTCATAGCCAAGCATGGTGAGGTAAATCGTTGCAGCAGTAACTGCTAAGCCCTGATTGGTACAGATATTCGACGTCGCTTTGGAGCGCCGAATATGCTGCTCACGGGCTTGCAAGGTGAGGGTGTAGCCATCTTTCCCGTCCAGATCAAGCGTGCGACCAATGATGCGCCCCGGCATTTGTCTCACCAGCTTGTTAGTGCAGCAAATAAACCCGAAATAAGGGCCACCAGAAGCTAGCGGAAGACCCAAGGGCTGACCTTCTCCCACAGCGATATCAGCACCGTGTTCGCCCCACTCCCCCGGCGGAGCCAGCAGGGCCAGCGACGTCGGATTAACCACCGCAATTACCAGCATATTATTGCCGTGCGCCCAATCACTAAGCGCATTCACATCTTCAATTGTGCCAAAGAAGTTGGGCTGAGGAATGACCAGTGCCGCAAAATCCTGCCCGGCAAATGCATCGAGTGCTGCCTGATCGACACTGAGTTCATCAGTATTGAAGCCAACAAACTCCATCGAAATGCCTTGATTACTAACGATGCTCTCTACCGCTTTTCGATACAAGGGGTGGAGGCTCGCAGCGACTAGCACCTTCTTGCTCTTGGATTTACGGTTGGCACGTATCGCCATGAGAACCGCCTCGGCCAACCCTGACGCACCGTCATACAAGGAGGCATTGGAGACATCCAGCCCCGTCAACTCGCACATCATGCTTTGATATTCGTATATCAGTTGCAACGTGCCTTGACTGGCCTCCGCCTGGTACGGAGTGTAGGCAGTCATAAACTCGCCGCGGGTTGCCACATCCCAAACGGCTGCAGGAACGTGATGTTCGTAGGCACCGGCACCGATAAAGCACTGCGCTCCCGCATCCAGCTGCGCACGCTCGCTCATGCGCCGCATCATATCCATTTCGGATAGTCCTTCGGGCACGCCGGACAAGGGTTTGGCTCTTAGGTGAGCGGGAATTTCATCGAATAGCTGATCTATGGAATCAACTCCGATCGTATCCAGCATTTTCTGGATATCCTGATCGGTATGCGGCACAAAAGGCATGTATACCCCTCTTACGAAAAAGCGCGCCAAGGCGCGCATAAACTAGTACAAAATAAAAATCAGGCTTAGTGGTCTTCGGCTTCGCAGGCTTCAGCATAGGCTTCCGCGTCGAGCAAACTCGCCAGCTCTTCGGCATCCGAAATTTTTACTTTGAAAAACCAACCGTCATCGTAGGGCTCACTGTTAACCAGTTCAGGTGACTCTTCCAGCTCTTCATTAATTTCGATCACCACGCCACCGACCGGAGCAAAAATATCCGAGGCAGCCTTTACAGATTCCACCACCCCGGCTTCTTCACCCGCTGCAATCTCAGCACCCACTTCGGGTAATTCTACAAACACAACGTCGCCAAGCAAGTCCTGCGCGTGGTGAGTAATACCGACCGTTACCGTCTCACCGTCCTCTTCTAAGCGCGCCCATTCATGACTAGAAAGATATTTAAGCTCTCCAGGGATATTACTCATAATCTAAATTCCTCAACATTATTTGTGTTTTAATTTTGACTCAAACTGTATGGCTGAACACTGGTACCTGCATTGGCAAGCATCGCTAAAGCGCTTGATAAACTTTTTTGCCATTTCTGACGAAAGGGGGCTTCACTACTGCTACCGCAACCCTTTTACCGCGCATTTCTACATCACAAGCCGAACCCGTGGCTTTGGGAACTCTCGCAAGAGCGACCGAATAGCCCAGCGTCGGTGAAAAGCTGCCACTGGTAATTTCGCCTTCGCCCACACCATCAACAATAATCTTTTGATGCCCCCGGAGCACTCCGCGCTCAGTCAGGACCAAACCCACCAGTTTATCTGGTACACCCTGCTCTTTTTGCTGCAACAAAGCTTGCTTACCAATAAAGTCGCGCTCATCACTAAAAGCCACGGTCCAAGCCATGTTCGACTGAAGAGGCGTCACCGACTCATCCATATCGGAGCCGTACAGGTTCATCCCGGCCTCAAGCCGCAAGGTGTCGCGCGCGCCCAAACCACAAGGTTTCACGCCCGCTTCAACAAGCCGCTGCCAAAATTCCTCTACCTCACTGGCGGGAACCATTATTTCGAGCCCGTCTTCTCCGGTATAGCCGGTACGACAAAACATCCAGCCCTCGGCGGGTAGTCCCTGAAATACACTCAAAGAGGCAATAAGTTCGGACTGCGCAGCACAGACCTGCTGAACCAGTTTAATTGCTTCCGGGCCTTGTACCGCAACCATTGCCAAGTCGGTTTTTTCGTCAAGCTCGACATCGAAGCCGGCAGACTGCTGATTCATCCACGCCAGATCTTTCTCACGCGTTGCGCAGTTCACCACCATGCGATACCCCGTCTGCATGCGATAAACAATCAGGTCGTCTAACACACCACCTTGCTCGTTCAACATGCCACTGTACAAGGCCTTACCTGTTTCCAGCAGTTTATCGACATCGTTCGCCAATAAATAACGCAGGTAATCCCGAGCCCCGCCACCATTCACATCAACAATCGTCATATGCGACACATCAAACATACCTGAAGCCTGCCTGACGAAATGATGTTCTTCGAGCTGCGAACCGTAGTGCAAGGGCATGTCCCAGCCACCAAAGTCAACTATTTTGGCTCCAGCGGTCTGGTGCGCTGCATACAAAGCGGTTTTGTTTCCCAAAAGAGGCCTCCCGAGGTCAATAACAGCGGTCAAAAAATGTCCACCGGATATAAAGGTCGCCATTTTACCCGATTGATCAAATAAAAATCACTAAAAACAGGGTGTAGATTTGGAAATGCCAGATAAAGGCTAGGTTTTAACGGAATGAGCAGACTAATCAGTTGTGCGAGCGGATAAATTCCATGATAGATGGCAAAGTGCGTTGATACTCCTGAAACGCATGATCCCCTCCGTGGGCAACCCACATTCGCGCCCCCTTCAGGTCGCTAAGGGCCTGCCGGTAATCCAGAGTCTCGTCGCCGGTCTGCGTCAGTAGATAAATACGTTTTTTATCCAGCTTGTTGAGCACGTCCAGCTGCCTGAGTTCTTCCATATGCTCTGGTAAAACCTGATATCTTTTGCCGGTATACAGGTTAGTATTCTCACCTAGATAATCATTCAACAATTCATACGGCCGCATTGCCGGATTAATCAGCGCGGCAGGCGGGGTAAAGCCGCTAATGTGGCGCACCCGATCTTGCAGATACAAGCTATAGTAGCCACCTAAGGAGCTACCAATTAATCCTGCAACATTGTCGGCACCCATCTCATCTATCATGACTTCGACACCGGCCATTGCAGCCAGTGGCGCAGCCTCCAAGGCGGGCACTATCAAGTTAAAGTCCTTAACGCTACTGTTGAAATAAGCCTGCGTCATTGCTGCTTTTTCAGAGGCAGGAGAACTGTTAAAGCCGTGCAGGTAAATAACCGTTTTCAATAACCACTGCTCTTCATATCGACTTTGAAATGATAATTTTCTGCACGCACCACCTGAGTTTCAATACCGCCATCAGCTTGCAGCTTCAACCAACGGTAACCAGGTGCAATGTCTTCAACCGCGAACTTATCCGAGTTGGGCATAAACTGGATACAGGTCGATGGGGTTGCCATCAACATCACGCCCTTACGAACATCATCCACTTGCTGATGAATATGTCCCCAAAGCAAACCCCTTACATTATCGTGACGATCAATAATATCGAGAAACGCATCGCGATTATGCAGGCCTATTTTATCTAGCCATGCACAGTTTATTGCGACGGGGTGGTGATGCAAACACACTAAAGTATGAAGATCCGGGCGTTCAGCAAGGGCGTTTTCAAGGATATTGAGCTCGGTATCTTCGAGCCAGCCATGAACCTTTCCGGCAACCAAAGAGTCCAGCAGCACCAACTGCCAGCTCCCTATGCGAACCACTTTATTTAACTCCGCACCACTGCCGATAACCGCAGCCATTGCTTCGCGACTATCGTGATTGCCTGCGAACCAACTTGCCGGGCAGTGAAAATCCTCTAATCTGGTTTTGAAATAATGATAGGCCTCTTGGGAGGCATCTTGAGCCAAGTCTCCGGTAGCAAGTATATGATCCGGTTTTATTCCATCTTCCTTGATTTTATGTAACACGGCATTGAGGCTATCTCGGGTATTGATTCCCAGCAGGTCACCGCCTGCCTCTTTGGTCAAATGGCAGTCGGTGATGTGGAGTATATCAATAGTTTGGGAGCTTCCAGCAGAGGGGGTGCTCCGGTTATCACTTTGCATTTTTTGTTCGGCTCTATTAGTTTTGCTCTCACTTCTCGCGAGGCATCATTTCGGATTTCAATAACCAGCACTCAGGCCACACCGGATACGCGTATCTAATGGCTTACTTCAGCAGGATCACACCTTAAACCTAGTCACTTTTCCGGATTTGGGTAGCGTAAAACCACGTTTTTGTTTAATTTTTTTGTTTTAACGTGACGCTAGTTAAACTATATCGGCCAAGAATTAATTTTCTGATACGACTTTCACAGTTTCATTCCCTGAAACGGAATCTTGTCGCAACAGCCGTGTAAAAGACAAAATGACAGCCACTCCGACAAGAAAGTATTAAGCTGACTTTTTTCATCGGGATGATGCATAAACTTATTTGGGTAGTCGTTTACACCGACTACCCGGTGATGGCCGTGACAACTGATCACCTCGGCCACTACTGCATCGTGATACATGCGCACGGTCATAGAGGGGTTGTTCAGCCACTTACCCGCCGACGAGGTTTGCTCCAACAATAGCGTGTCGGTGTATTTACAGCTTTCCAACAAGCGCATCATCACTTTACCCACGTAGCGCTCACCGATGTGAAGGACGAACTCGGCTTCGTTCTGGTCGCCCATCAGATTCGCAAGCTTCATCATACGCCGGTAGTTGCCCTCAAAAAGGGCCCCTAAACGGGCTATATCTGGCACATACTTACGCTTCATCCGAGCTCATCCATCGTCATAAAAAAGGCTGATCAGGCAGAGGCTGACCACGCCTTATTAACCTTAGCACGATTCAGCGCCAACCACTGGATTGCGATAATAGCGGGCGCGTTATTGATCTGGCCAGACGCCACCATTGCCAATGCGTCTTCTAAAGCCACCACATGCACACGAATATCTTCGTCTTCTTCGGCCAGACCATACACCCCACCGGCACCGGCAGCCTCAACCCGGGCACAAAAAAGATGAATGCGCTCCGTTGCGCCGCCCGGAGAAGGGTAAAACGCAGGAATTTCGATCAGTTCAAGCAGCGACAAATTAGCCTCTTCTTGCGCTTCACGGCGGGCGACATCCGCGGGCGCTTCGCCCGCTTCGTTGATGCCTGCCACTAACTCAAACAACCAAGGGCTTTGCTCGGAATCAAGCAAGACCCCCGCACGCACCTGCTCTAATAGTATAATCTGCCCCGTGCTGGCGTCGTAGGGTAAAACACAGGTGGCTTCGCCACGCACAAACACCTCACGCGCAACCTCGGAACTCCACGAACCATCAAAGCGACGAAACTTGAAGTGAAGGCGTTCAAGCGAAAAGAAACCTTTAAAGCACAGCTCTCGCCTAATGAGCTGAACGTCTTCGGCCTGAAAGGTGGTTTTGGGTTGGTACATAAAAGAACGCCTGCTGTGTGAGTTAAGACATCGGAGCGATTGTGCCAGATTTGCCAAGACAGTGTTTAAAGCGCTGCGAAGTCTAGAGTTCTATAGACTTATTGTCCATAATGCCCTTGCGCAACTTCATAGCTGACAGGATTACCTTCTCAGCCCATGTGCCCAACTCACTAAAGTTACTGAAACCAGCACTGAGGTAAGAATGATCACCCCACAAAAATTATTGCTTTCAAGCATTTTCATCGCCAGCCTGATTCCTGGCGGCGTCTTCGCCAAAGGCTCTGACCTGATCTCTCTTTATCAGAGTGCCGTCAACTATGATGCAGATATTTCTGCGGCAAAAGCCGGCTATGAAGCCGAGCAATTAAACGAAGATATCGCCTTGGCTGGCCTGCTGCCATCGCTGAATGCCAGTGCGGCGAAAGGGCATACCAATGCAAATACCGAAATAGGCAATGACGACAGCTTTAGTACCACCAGCTATGCGGTGAGTCTGACTCAGCCGCTACTCAATATGAGCAACTGGCACACCCTAAGCGCGGCAGAGCTTAATACCCTGCGTGCACAGGCGGTCTATTTGTCTGCACAACAAACCCTTATTCTTGATGTCGCAACGGCTTACTTCGGCGTATTGCGCGCTCAGGAAAATCTGGTCGCCGCTAAAGCTCTGGAAGCTGCCGTGAAACGTCAATACGAACAAGCGCGCGAGCAGTTTGACGTTGGCCTTATTGCCATTACCGACGTGCATGAGGCAAACGCCTCTTATGATGATTCCAAAACAAATCGCATCAGAACAGAAGGCGAACTGACCTTGGCGATTGAGGCGCTCAGTCGCTTAACAGGACAATACACGGAAGAACTGTACATACTAAAACAGGACTTTCAAGTGCAGCTCGACAGCAGTTCGAGCGCCGAAGAATGGGTGGAGTCTGCCTACCAGAACAATTTGTCTATCAAGGCGGCAGAGTTTGCACTTAAGTCGCTTGAAGAAGAGCTAAAAGCGAGTAAAGCCGGGCATTACCCAACACTGAACCTGAGTGCCAACTACGAAAACACCGACCTGGACAACTTTGCGCCGCAAGACAACACGCGCGAAGACAGCAGTATTTTTCTTAACCTGAATGTACCTATTTATTCAGGCGGTGTAACGCAGGCGGGGGTTAAGCAGGTTCGAGCCCAGTTAGAACAAGCTCGTCACCAGTTAGCCGCAGTTAAACGCCGTGCGAAAATTGAAACACGTACCGAGTACATCAACTTGCGTACCAATGTTCAGACGGTCGAATCCTTACGCCAGAACATTGTTTCGCGAGAAAGCGCCTTAGAGGCGACGCGCGAAGGCTATAAAGTCGGAACACGTAACATCGTTGAAGTACTGGATGCGGAGCGTAAATACTTTACCGCATTGCGGGACTATGCCAACGCCCGTTTTGACTTTGTCGAAAGCAGCCTAAAAATTCGCGCATCGGCCGGCACACTGAGCGCCAAGGATCTAGAAGCACTGAACCGCTGGTTAGCCGCCAACAAAAGCTAGGCAAGCGGGCTAGTCGAGTTCTAGCAAGGGAGCTAAATGATCAACAACACGCTTTACAGCGCCTTTGCCAGCAGATATTTCAGCTAGCGATTTTTCTCCCAGTACCTTAGCTTTGCCGGGCTCAGCCATGAGCCCGCGCAATATCTGCTCAAGCTCTTTCTCGCCCGACAACACCTGCAAGCCTCCGGCTGAAGCCAGCTGGGCACATATCGCCTCGAAATTAAACACGTGTGGCCCGGTCAGTATCGGCAACCCCAAGGCTCCCGGTTCAATCGGATTGTGACCGCCAACCTCAACCAGCGAACCACCGATAAAAGCAATGTCTGCCGCTGCATAAAATGCCATTAACTCACCCATCACATCAACAACGAACACGTCAGTGTCGGCAGGAATTTTATCGTTCTCGGTACGACGGTAGGTACAAAAGCCTTTTTGCTGCGCGAGTTTGAAGGCATTATCAAAACGTTCCGGGTGGCGAGGTACCAGTACCAGCACACAGTCGGGAAAGCTCTGCCTGAGCCGACGATGAATATTCAGCACAATTTCATCTTCGCCTTCGTGTGTACTGGCCGCAATCCAGACCGACTGTTGCGCGTGGAGTGCAGACCTTATTCCGGCGCCTTGCTCACGCAACAAAGGGTCGAGTTCGATATCGTACTTGACGCTGCCAGTCACATGGATCTTGCGCTTATCTATGCCTAGGGACTCAAAACGAATTGCATCGTTCTTATACTGGCACAGCACCAGCGACAGCTCGTTTAACATCCAGCCTACTGCAGGCTTTAGGCGCCGGTAACCATTCGCCGAGCGTTCTGACAGCCGTGCATTGGCAATGACCACAGGGCAATTTCTTTTGCGCGTATGGTGAATCATATTTGGCCACAGTTCTGTTTCCATGATAATCAAAAAACCAGGGTCAATTCGGCGCAGGAACATACGCACTAATATAGGTAAGTCATACGGTGCATAAACGTGAAATACCGTCTGTCCAAATAGCTTTTTAATCAGGGCTGAACTCGTTGGCGTCATCGACGTTAACACAATATCGCGCTCCGGGAAGCGTCGTTGCAGCTCCCTGACAATGGGCTCTGCCGCTAGTACTTCGCCCACGGAAACAGCGTGTACCCAAATGGTATTCTTCAGGCCAGGTGGTGAGAAAACTCCAAAACGCTCCAACTTTCGGGCCTTATACTCCGGGGCTTTGACACCGCGCCAAAGCAGTTTTAAAAAAACAAAAGGCATGCATAAAGCAAACAGAATTGAGTACACTAATCGGAACATAGGCTTCAGAGTCTGGTAACGGGGCTGCGCAGTATAACGCAGACCAATAAGGCGAGACGAGAGCCGAACCCAGATTGACGCGACTTACCTACGAGTTCTAGCACACATGACAACACGCAACGACGCCATCCGCTCCGTCTGGTTTATCAAGGACAAACGTGCCGGCCACGTATCTCAGCTTCAGGGCTTGGCGCGAGAACTTGAACGACTGGGGCAGGTTAGAATTGAATGGTATGAATACGATGCGCTGCCGTTTCGTT
>JBFJVR010000016.1:0-13752 GCA_041624095.1 Oleiphilaceae bacterium | reverse complement strand
TTTGGCAAGGCTTGAAAGTCAAATGCCCTGTCCGGGTTGCCTACGTTCATCATCAATTTAAACTTCAGCTCCGGCATCGAGTCGACGGTATTTTCCTTCAGCTCGAAATCCAGTAACCCTTCATAGATATACCCGGTATCCCCCTCTGCACACGAAACCGTCACATTCTGGCCGTTGCGCAGAATATCACTCGCATCACCACAACCCACAACGGCAGGAATACCCAGTTCACGGGCAATAATGGCTGCGTGACAAGTTCGACCGCCTCTATCCGTGATGATCGCCGATGCACGCTTCATCACCGGCTCCCAGTCAGGATCGGTCATGTCTGTGACCAGTACGTCACCATCCATCACCTGATCCATATCACTGATACTATCGACCACCTTGACCGGACCACTGCCGATTTTATGCCCGATACTGCGACCTTCGACCACCACCTTGCCGGTTTCTTTCATCAAATAACGTTCAAGCACGTTGGCGCTGGCACGACTCTTCACTGTTTCAGGACGTGCCTGAACAATGTAAATCTGACCATCGTCACCATCTTTGGCCCACTCGATATCCATCGGACGCTGATAGTGCTTTTCGATAATCAAGGCCTGACGCGTCAATTCGTTGATATCTTCGTCGTTTATCGAAAAACGGTAGCGTTGATCTGCCTCAACCTTGATCGTTTCGACGAGTTTGTCACCCTGCCCATAAACCATTTTGATCGCTTTACTCCCCAGATTACGCCTTAGGATAGCGGGTTTTCCTTGCTCAAAACTGGGTTTGTAGACATAGAATTCATCGGGGTTAACCGCACCCTGAACCACCGTTTCGCCCAGCCCGTAAGATGAGGTAATAAAGACCACGTCCCTGAAACCCGACTCGGTGTCTAGGGTAAACATAACGCCACTGGAGGCAGTTTCGCTACGCACCATTTTCTGGATTCCAGCAGAAAGAGCTACCTCTGCGTGGTCAAACTCATGGTGAACCCGATACGAAATTGCCCGATCATTGAATAGCGAAGCAAACACTTCTTTTACGGCTTTTTTGACTGCTGCTATCCCCTGCACGTTCAAAAACGTCTCTTGCTGTCCGGCAAATGACGCCTCTGGAAGGTCCTCTGCTGTCGCAGAAGAACGCACTGCGACAGCCAAATTCGCGTTATCTCCCTGCAGCTGTGCAAACGCTTCTTCGATACTACGGTCTAATTCATCCGGGAAGGGTGTATCCATCACCCAGGAACGAATCTTGGCACCCGTTTCCGCCAGAGCATTGACGTCTTGCACATCGAGCGCTGCCAAGGTGGAATTAATTTTGTCACTCAATCCGTCTTTGGCGAGAAAATCCCGAAAGGCTTTTGAAGTCGTTGCGAAACCGCCAGGGACACGCACACCCAAGGCTGCAAGATTTGCGATCATTTCACCCAGCGAAGCATTTTTACCTCCCACACGCTCCACATCGTTCATGCCCAAATGTTCAAACCAGATAATATAATCTTGCAAGATTTTTCTCCCGTAACAGCTGTTCCAACGAGGCTACACAAGGCCCCATGAAAAATATGTGCGGATAATAACACTTTATGCTAGCTTAGTTTAGAACTTGTATGGCTGAATAAAGCGTGAGTTTGTATCGCCATGGCAGGCAAGAAACACAGACCCAAAACACGGCTCCGCCGCAACGCAACTACCCAACCCAGAATCGCACTGACATGACAGCAAAAAGAACGGCATTTTTTATTTCTGATGGCACCGGGATCACCTCTGAGGCCCTTGGGGTTAGCCTTCTGACAAGGTTTGAGGACTTCGAGTTCGAAAAGGTCACGCTGCCTTACATCGACTCTCCCGAAAAAGCCCTCGAGACAGTAGAAAAAATTAACACTGCGGCACAAATCGACGGCGCTAAAGCGATTATTTTTGACACCATCGTAGACGATGGCATTCGTAAGATTATTGCTACCAGCAACTGCTTTATGATCGATATTTTTGCCGCCTTTCTAGCCCCACTGGAGCAAGAGCTCGGCACACGCTCGTCGTACCATGTGGGTCGAACTCGAATCACCGAGAATACCCGCTACGATCAGCGAATCGAAGCCATTAACTATGCGCTGGATAACGACGACGGCGCGCGAACAAAACACTACGACAAAGCTGATGTAATTCTGATCGGCGTATCTCGTAGCGGCAAAACGCCCACTTGCCTTTACCTGGCGATGCAGTACGGCATCAAGGCCGCAAATTATCCGATTACCGAAGAAGACATAGAAGACCAGCGCTTACCCAACTCGATTAAACCCTATCGCGAAAAACTGTTCGGTTTAACCATCGAGCCTGACCGCTTATCGCTGATCCGGAACGAGCGCAAGCCAAACTCGCGCTACTCATCAATGAAGCAATGTAATTTTGAAGTAGAAGAAGTTGAGCTGATGTACAAGCGTGAGCGTATCCCTTTTATGAATACCACTCACTACTCAGTCGAAGAAATCGCCACACGTATCATGGTAAAAGCAAACATTCAGCGCAGATGCTGAAAAATCGCCGAGCAGGTCGCAGGGGACCCGCTCGAACCCTTGCTAACTATAGTTCAAACAAGCTTAGCCCCAGACTTTGCAAAGCGTCTTTATTGGCTGAGTTAGTCACCAAACCGATACTCGCGTTCTCCGGCTTCAGGTAGCGGCTAGCTACTGTTTTCAGGTCATCCAGGGTCACTTGTAGCACCTGTTTACGGAAGGCTTCGCGTTGCGCTTTGCTGCGTCCAAATAACAGGTTGTGATAATCACCTTTAGCCTCGCCAGCTGGCGAGCGGGGCTTGTCTATTTGCGATACGACACCCAATATCGCTTGCTCCAGATCTTCCGCATCGTGCGCTTCTTTTTGCAGCCAGTCCAACGACGCATCAAAATCGGCAAGCGTTTCTGTCAAACGCGGATCCCGATAGGAGAAAAAACGGAATGAAGCCGACACCGAATCCTGGTTTGCACCACCCCCATACGCTCCACCCTGCTCTCGAATAGCAGTGTGCAAATACCCGTTACGCAGAAAGCCTCCGAGCACCGCAAGCGCCGGTGCGTCCGCATGACCAATTGGCACGGTGGGGTATGCCTTCGCACAAAAGTTAACCTGAGTAGAAGTCAGCCAGGCTTCGCGCGCCATCTCGCGTACGTTAGGTAGTGAAAAGGCGGCGTGATTTACAGCAGAGAAAGAGCGATGACATTCATCAATGTGAGCCGCAACCACGTCAACCTGTTCGGATTCGGCGATCACCAAAAAACGTCTCTGGCTGGTTTTGACGAGTTTGTGAATCTCCTCGAGCTGCCGCGCCAGGTCAGCCAACAGCGCAGAGTCCTCGAGCTTTGCATCCAAGGCTTTGATTGCCTTGATCCCCTGCACACCACCTACCTGATAACTCAGCAAGGCAGAAGGACTCATGCGACTGGAAGCCACACCCATCGCTAAACCATGGCCATTGCTGGTCACCGATTGCTCTCGGCGAGCTCGCATCTGCGCGACCAACTCCTGAAAACGCTCCAGTTCATCAAAACGAACGGCCTCCAGCGTATCCCGCATCAATTCGGTTAGCTTTGCATGGTTTCTTGCCAAAGCCTTACCCGAGAGCACAAGAACTCCCTTCACCTCCTGCTCACTATCGACAGCCCCTTTCACCGTGGTAAATGCCGACACTCCTCCAGTTAATGCAGACTGTATATTTTGCACATCGAGATAAGTATGTTCACCAATACCAAGCTCTGTGAGTACGCCGGTATATACCGGAATCAATTCGCGCTGTGTTTCGCTTAGCTGTGGCAGGTCGATCACAATCTGTTCATATACGAGCCCGTTTGTCCCCTGCTCGTAACACGTAATGTGTTCACCCTGCTTGGCACTCCGGCCTTCGGGGGACGATAAGTGAAGTGGCACGTCTTCGATGCCCACTTTGGGCAAAATAGACTCGTCGTCCTTAGTTTGTTGACGCTGCTTTAAAGCTTTAGACTGACTTACGATACGCGCTTTCTCTTCATCGCTTAACGCTTGCTTTCGCGCTTCCAGTTCCTGCTCCAACTGCTTGGTTCGGACCGCCTCATACTGGGTGTCAGGCCTCATCGTCAGCGTCACCCGATGCGGGTTGTCCAACAGTAACTTTTTAACCAATGACTTAAAGTAATCGGGATCCTTGACCTTTTCCCGCAGGCTAACCAACACAGGCTCAAGATCCAGTAAGGCAACAGGATCACCGCCATGCAACATCGGCGATAACGCACCTAAGATCAGTTGCAAACCATAAGGGTAGCCGTCACCCGAGATTTCCCGCTGACTCAATTCTAATTGGTGTAAAACAGCATCCAGTCGCGCTTTATCTACGCCGTTCTCTGCAACGTCTTGCAACACCCCTAAAACCAGCGTTTCAAATTCTTCTTCGCAACCCGTGTTACTGCCTTCAATACCACAAGCAAAGGCCATTTCGCGATTGGAGTCTTCAAGCCCGCACAGAGGAGAAGGCGCATGCCCCAGCTTGGTAGCCTCTAGTGCACGCTGCAATGGCGCTGCACTGTTTTCAAACAGCACATTCGAGAGCAAATGGGCCTCTAGGTTCTGCTCAAGGTCAAAACTGTGGCCAAGCAACCACGACATCACAATATGTGTTTTATCTTCCGTCGCCTCTGATGCTTCAATCGGGTAGTTTTCCAACACCCTGATCGGCGCAAAATATCGTTTTTCATCCTGTACACCGATACCATGGTCTTCTTTCTTGAAACGGGCCAGTGCCAAATCATGAAAACTGGCGTGGTGCTCTCCCGCTGGTATATCACCAAAGGTGAGAAACACGGCATTACTCGGGTGGTAGTGCTTTCTATAGAAGTGTTTGAGCTGCTCGTAGCTTAGGTCCGTAATATGTTCGGGGTCCCCGCCACTATTGTAATGGTAAGTCGTGCAAGGGTAGAGGTGGCGCGTCAGGGTTTGCCATAAATGACTGACAGGGGAGCTCATTGCTCCCTTCATCTCGTTGTAAACCACCCCTTTGTAACTTAATTTCGAATTAGTGTTCTCGGGCTCTTGAAACTCTAGGCGATGGCCTTCTTGCCTGAAATCCAGCTCATCGAGCTGAGCGAAAAATACAGCATCAAGATAAACATTCAATAAATTGTTGAAATCCTTGCGATTTTTGCTCGCAAAAGGGTAAGCCGTCCAGTCACTACTGGTAAACGCATTCATGAAAGTGTTCAAGGAGCGACGTATCATCATGAAAAATGGATCGCGCACCGGGTACTTTTCACTGCCGCACAAGGCGGTATGTTCCAGAATGTGCGCCACGCCAGTATTATCAAAGGGAACGGTTTTCAGGCCGACCAGAAAAACATTCTCACTGTTTTGAGTCGCAAAGTGCAGGTGTTTCGCTCCTGTGGCCTTGTGTACATACTCCTCGACATCGACGTGCAAGGCAGAAATAGCTTGCCGCCGCACTAACTCAAACTCTGGGTGAACACTCTGAATCGTCATATAAAGTTCAGTACCTGATAAAATTTGAAAAAAAACAGCGCTAACACGCAAGTATGGAATCTAAGGCCTCATACTTGCGCCCGCTGATACCCGCTGTGGGCGAGGTCAATATTCGGTTGGTGCCACGCTGCACGAGGCTGGCCACCAATAAACGTTAAAGCGCAATACACTAACAATATAGTGATTGTCAGAGCAACATCTAGTTGGTCCAAATGTCTAAATTTAGCACCAAGGATTGATCACACCGGTTTTGTGACCTGCCTTACATTTAGCTGATTTGGACGGGCAAATTTATGAAAACATGACTAGAATCAATAGGGAAGCAATGGTCCCCGTGATTTTTCGTTAAGTTCATCAGGCAAGATTACAGCCCTGTCTGCAATTAGGAAGTAGTAAATGGTCGATTTGAGGCCTCTCCTCTTTATAAATGGTTTAATGTTGATGCTGTTTCTCACAGCAGGCTTTGTTAATGTCAACGCTCCCGAAACACCCATCGGTAGTACCATTCCAGCTCCCTTGGTGGCCGACAAGACAGCTGACGCAGGTCTAGACAACACTGGCAAAGCCTCAGCAAACGTAATGGAGGCCGTCGAAGAAAGCACTTCTGCGCTCACTGAAAAAGACCACAGCGACGAAGCAGAAGTCAGTCACGCTCGCATCGCACTACCCACCGCTGAAGAAGTTGAGCAAGCCATTTTTGCTGATGAAGCCATCTTTGCCGATAACGTCCCATTACCCCACAAAGATGAGAAAACCCGTGCCGAAATACACGAGCTTGCCAGCCAGACTCATGCCGAAGAGCCCATGGTTATCTCATACTCCAACGAACCTAAAGAGGCGCCTGCAACGACCGGCACTCTGGTCGTTCGCTCCAATGTTCACGATGATACCGTGCTCATTAACGGCAAGCCTTATGGACCCACCAAGCTGGAACTCGAATTAACCCCCGGTAGCTATATCGTAGAAGTAGCCAAGAGTGGCTATAACAGCTGGACCACGAAAGTGGATATGCGCAGGGGGAAAACCCAATCACTGATGGCTCGACTAGAGCACTACACCTCGGTTGAGTACATCAACGGCACATGGGTTAACGATATCAAGACAGGTGAAGGCCGTTATCTCGAAGAAGGCGTGCTGGAATATAACGGCTCCTTCGTAAATGGAAAGTTCCATGGCACAGGCTCTGTCCGTTATACCAATGGCACCAAGTACCAAGGCGAATGGTTTGAAGGCAAGATGAAGGGACATGGCTCTTTCACCTCGCCAGAGGGTGATACCTATATTGGCGAAATGGATGACAACAAGTTTAACGGCGAAGGTACCTTAACCAAAGCCACAGGTGACATCTATACAGGTTTCTGGATTGGCGGCGTATTGAATGGCCAAGGCAGTTTAACGACAAAAGACGGCTTGCTATATGTCGGCGGCTTCTCGGACAATCTTTTCCATGGTAGTGGTTCGCTAACCTATCCAAACGGAGGCCATTATGAAGGCTCATTTTCAAACGGCATGTTCCACGGTAAGGGCGTCGAGATCTATCCGAATGGCAAAAAATATGTTGGCCAGTTTATCGATGGCCTCTACCATGGCAAAGGCGAAATCCTTAATCCAAACGGCAGTAAAATAACCGGCACCTTCAAGGATGGCGAGCCCTTTGGCAAGGCAACCTTAACCACTGCCGAAGGGGAAGTTTTCACTGCACGTTCGAGCGAGCCCGGTGTGTGCTACCGACTCAAGAGCTACCGAGCAACTGAATGCCCCACACTGGAAGGCTGGTAAACCTTTTCAGCTCGACGCTGAATCGAGCCCCTGGGGCTTGAATCAGAGGGCCATAGCATTGTACAGAATGTTGTTTATACTCAAGTTAAGTGTTGCCGCGATGTTCCCTAAGCGGCAACCCACAGGCATTGCATGAATCAAGAGGTAACTAATGACAATTAAGAGCGCTTTACTGGTTGATGACTCCAAAGTCGCCAGATTTGCTTTGAGCAAACTGCTGGAAAAGATCAACCTTAAAGTAGATATGGCAGGCTCTGCTGAAGAAGCTTTAGAGTTGTTGAACGGTGATTTGAAACCCGATGTCATCTTTATGGATCACTTGATGCCCGGCATGAACGGCGTAGATGCCGCCAAGCAGATAAAAATGAACCCGGATACCTGTGAAATCCCGGTGATCATGTGCACCTCTAAAAAATCTGAAGAGTTTAGCGAAGAAGCAAGCAATTACGGTATTTATAACGTATTGACTAAACCTGCAGAAAGCGGCGTTGTATCCGAACTTATCGAGCAGCTTGCCGACGATATTGCAAAAGGAACCTTACCAAAACCCGCTATTTCGATTTCACTTTCGGAGCAGGAGCAAAGCAACCTCGAGAAAATGTCGCAAACCGAGCTTCCTGACGAACTGCGCGATGCCGCCAGCCAATCTCCATCGACCAGCGCCTCGCCAGCCACCTTGCCAACCGAGATGATTGAACAGGTCGCTCGCTCTGCTGTTAAAACCAACGTTAACAACCGCTTACACGAGCTGCTTGGCAGCTTATTTGACGAACAATATGATCACGTTAAACGGATACTTGCCGATGCGCGAGCAGAACAGCAAGCACACTTGAAGGCCACAATGGACGACTACGTGGCGCAAATCAACCAGAAAACAGAGTCCATCAAAGAAGAGGTTGCCGCCGAAGTCAGCCTGTTTATTAGTAACCAGCTAGCCGAACTAAAAGATGAAATTTTAAAGAACCAGAAAAACGCGGGTATCGACCCTAGCCAAATGGAAGAGTTGAAAGATCACTTGGCGAGCGTACACTCAGTGGACACTGATTTTTGGCAGAAATTGCAAGCTGACGCGATTCAGCAAGCACATGATATCTCACGCGAAACTGCGGAAGATATAGCAGAGCAAACGATTGACAGCTATGTACGCCGACATAACAAAGAAACGAGCAAATTTTATGGCGTCGCGTTAGCGACCAGCATTGGTGTGTTCGCCATCGGCATTGCGCTTATCGCAGGTTTTTTCTAGCAATCACAGGGTTCCGGGTAGTGACGGCAGCGTAGCTGTTCAACCCTACCCTGTTTCTATTGCACTACCATCCTTCGGGCTTAGATCCGCTAAATCAGCGAAGACATCTATATCAGCAAGAAGCCCGTCAAAGCTCACCATCTCTGCCTTCTGCTGTCGCAGGAAAAAACGCGCACCCTGATCGCCGCCCAAGGCCAATAGGGCCGGAAAAAACCGCGCAGGAATAAACGCAGGCACTCCGGGCCCCTCCTCATAGGCAGCAGCAAGCAAGGGCAAGGCTTGATCTGCAACAGATAGCCGCTCAAGCATTTGTTCTAATGCGTTAAGCGATATCAAGGGCTGATCTCCCAGCAACAGAAGCACTCCCTCCGTCAGGGGCGCCTCGGACTGTATCGCTAGCACACATTGCCTAATCGATTCGGAAACTCCTTTGGCCCAGTTATCTACACTTACAATGTGGCACGAAGACAAATCAAGCGAAGGATTGGCAATAATTTCGTCTCGAAAGGCACCCAGTGCGAGCCAGGGCTTTTTCCCTAGGCACCGTGCGTTTTCAATCGCATATTGAAGCAGGGGTTTTCCGCGCCAAATGGCTAGCTGTTTCGCTGAGCCAAAACGACTGGCCTGTCCTGCTGCAAGAATAATGACTTCGTAATCTCTCATCTTTACCTTTCAATACAAGCACTTATCTATCGATGCCGGTTGCGCTGTATTGCCCGACAAAGACCGTGTAAAATACTCGGGTATTTTTACCCTCACTGGATGGTCCATGCAAGTCGATACCCCGCTGTTTTCATACCCCAAGTACTGGGCTGAGTGCTACGGCACTGCCCCATTTCTACCGATGAGTCGGGAAGAAATGGATCAACTAGGCTGGGATAGCTGCGACGTCATAATTGTGTGTGGTGACGCCTATGTAGACCACCCAAGTTTCGGTATGGCGGTGGTCGGTAGACTGCTGGAGTCGCAAGGCTTTAGAGTGGGCATCATTGCGCAACCCGACTGGAAAAGCAAAGATGCATTCCAGTCCTTAGGAAAACCCAACCTGTTTTTTGCAGTGTCAGCCGGCAACATGGACTCCATGATCAACCGTTACACCGCCGACCTGAAGGTGCGTCATGACGACGCCTATACGCCTGGCAACGTCGGTGGAAAGCGCCCAGATCGCGCGGTAACCGTATACAGCCAACGCTGCCGCGAGGCCTTTAGTGATGTGCCCATTGTAGTCGGTGGTATCGAAGCAAGTCTGCGCCGCATAGCCCACTTTGATTATTGGTCGAATAAAGTAAGGCGCTCCGTCCTTCTGGACTCAAAAGCCGACCTTCTGGTCTATGGAAACGCAGAGCGCGCGATTACGGAAATTGCATTCCGTATCTCCCGTGGCGAAGCGCCGAAGGAGATGACGAACATCCGCGGCACTGCTTGCGTGGTCAAAACACTGCCATCGGACTGGGACGAAAAAGACTCAACCCGGGTCGATAAGCCGGGCCGAATAGACCCGCCCATAAACCCTTATATCGACACCACCGAAGCGTCTAATAATAATGGCTGTGACAGTAAAAAAGCACCTGCGGAAAAAACGAATGAAGGCGCGCAAGTCATCAAATTTCTGCCGCTTAAAGGGCAGAAAAAACAATACATAAAATTACCCTCGTACGAAAAGGTAATCAAAGACCCGGTTCTTTACGCACACACGTCAAGAGTGCTGCACCTGGAGACCAACCCGGCCAACGCCCATGTTTTAGTGCAGGCACATGGCGAGCGCTTCCTTTGGATGAACCCTCCGCCCATTCCTCTTAGTACAGAAGAACTCGACAGCGTATTTGAACAAGCTTACCAGCGCGTGCCGCACCCAAGCTACGGCGATGCCAAAATACCGGCCTATGAAATGATTCGCTTCTCGGTAAACATTATGCGCGGCTGTTTCGGCGGCTGCTCGTTCTGCTCCATCACCGAACACGAAGGCCGAGTCATTCAAAGCCGTTCAGAAGATTCCATTATTCGGGAAATCGAAAAAATACGCGACAAAACCCCCGGCTTTACCGGCACCATTTCTGATCTCGGCGGCCCAACGGCCAACATGTATCAGCTGAACTGTAAGTCAGAAGAGATCCATGCCAGCTGTCGGCGTTTGTCCTGCGTATACCCCAGTATATGTAAAAACCTGATCACCGATCACTCGCCGACGACACAACTATACCGCCGCGCACGCTCATTGCCGGGTATTAAGCGAATCTTCGTCGCTTCGGGTCTGCGCTATGACCTAGCCGTCGAAGATCCCGAATATGTAAAAGAACTTGTAACTCACCACGTTGGCGGCTATTTAAAAATTGCACCGGAACATACCGAGGGCGGCCCGCTTTCAAAAATGATGAAGCCCGGCATGGGAACGTACTACCGCTTCAAAGAAATGTTCGAACAGTTTTCCAAAGAAGCCGGTAAAAAACAGTTTCTCATCCCCTACTTCATTGCGGCCCACCCGGGCACCAGGGACGAAGACATGCTTAACCTGGCCTTATGGCTGAAGGATAATGGCTTCAGAGCGGATCAGGTACAGAACTTCTACCCCTCGCCCATGGCAAGTGCAACAGCGATGTTCCATAGCGAGCGCGACCCGCTGCATCGGGTTGATTACAAAAGCGACAAGGTTGCGATTCCCAAAGGGATCAAGCAACGTAGATTACATAAAGCCTTCTTACGCTATCACGACCCGGACAACTGGCCGCTGTTGCGAGATGCTCTGAAAGCGATGGGCAAAGCCCACCTTATCGGCTACGGCAAGAAACATTTGATCCCGCCAACGCAACCAAAGCAACCCAGCCGAAAGGTCAAAAAGTCCAGCGCCACATCGAAAATGCGCAAAGGACAAATTCATACCCAGCACACGGGCCTGCCGCCGCGCAAACACAAATAGTTAGCATATTAAACCGAGCCAGCCGAGCTGGCTCGCAAAACACCCCCTGGTTTGTATTGCTCACCGACTGGCCCTATAATCCGCCACCCTAATCAGAACGCTGTAATCAGCATACTTTCTGGTAACAGCGAGAAGTCACTTTCACCTTCACTGCAAGAGAAGCACTCTGCAATCGCTGTATGTTTTTACCGAATAAGAGGTCAAGATGTTCGAAATTACCGCCAGCCGACAACTCAGTATCAAAAACGACGTGCTATCTGGTTTAACCGTCGCATTGGCGCTTGTCCCCGAAGCAGTGGCATTTGCGTTCGTAGCGGGCGTCGACCCTTTAGTAGGCTTGTATGCGGCATTTATGGTCGGACTGATCACCGCCAGTATCGGCGGCCGACCGGGAATGATTTCAGGGGCAACAGGAGCACTTGCGGTTGTTATGGTCTCTCTTGTTGCTGATCATGGCGTGCAGTACCTGTTTGCAACCGTCGTGCTAATGGGTTTTTTACAGATTCTCGCCGGCGTACTGAAACTCGGCAAGTTTATTCGCATGGTTCCTCACCCGGTAATGCTCGGGTTTGTAAACGGCTTGGCCATTGTTATCTTTCTTGCGCAGCTTAGCCAGTTTGGCGACAACGATGCGTCCGAAGGTTGGCTACAGGGTACAAGCCTCGAAGGCTCAATCATAGATATTGCGTGGCTAGAAGGACAAGCAATGTATCTGATGCTGGGGTTGGTGGCGGCAACTATGGCAATTATTCACTTTCTGCCCAAGTTCACTAAGGCCATTCCGTCGTCTCTCGCTGCTATTCTGATCGTTTCTCTGGCGGTAATATTTTTTGACCTGGACACCCGCGTAGTAGGCGATGTTGCCTCGATTGCTGGCTCGTTACCTGAGTTCCATATTCCAACAGTACCACTGAACCTTGAAACCCTTGGTATCATCTTTCCCTACGCTGTGGTTCTCGCCCTTATCGGCCTCATAGAGTCATTGCTGACCCTGAGTCTTATTGACGAGATAACGCAGACTCACGGCAAGGGTAACCAGGAATGTATTGGTCAGGGTGTTGCTAACACCGTAACCGGTTTTTTTGGTGGCATGGGCGGCTGCGCCATGATCGGTCAAAGTATGATCAACGTAAACTCGGGTGGCCGAGGTCGCTTGTCGGGTATTTCAGCAGCCCTGTTCCTGTTGTGCTTTATCCTTTTTGCTTCATCCCTGATTGAACAAATTCCAGTTGCGGCACTTGTTGGCGTGATGTTCATCGTCGTGATAGGAACGTTTGAATGGTCCAGTTTTAGAATCATGCGCAAGATTCCCCGTTCTGATGCTTTTGTACTGGTGCTGGTTTCTGGCGTCACCGTAGTCACCGATCTGGCTGTCGCGGTGGTTGTTGGCGTCATCGTTGCGGCTCTTGTTTTTGCCTGGGAACACGCCAAGCACGTATACGTCAAACGCTATGACAACCAAGAAGGCTCAACGGTATACGAAGTCGATGGCCCCCTATTCTTCGGTTCCATTACTCACTTTCTTGATCAGTTTGATGTCAGCAAGGACAGGGACGACGTGATTATCGACTTCAATCGTTCACGGGTATGTGACCATTCTGGCCTCGAAGCAATTGATACGCTTGCAGAGCGTTACCTGCAGAACAATAAGACACTGCATTTAAGGCATCTAAGTCTGGAGTGTCGCATGCTACTCAAGAAAGCTGGAAATCTGGTCGAAGTAAATGTTATAGAAGACCCGAACTATCACGTGGCTTCCGACAAACTCGATTGACCCTGGTCAGAAAACGGCAGAATAGATGCCTTCTCTGTCAAAAAAGCCTTGAAATCGATCAAGTTAAACCACATGGTTTTAACACAGAATTTGCAATTCTGATATTAGTGTTAAACTAAAAGAACTTGATTCCCGAAATGGAGAGCTTTCGAATGAGCACAAAAGACAAGTTGGGTTTAGATAAAGTAGTAAATCGCATCAACAAAGAGTTTGAAAAAACATCGAGCCAGTTCGACAAACTGGTTAGTGATGCATTCAAGCAGTTAGATTCATTGCAGTCCCAAATCCATGAACCAATCAAAAAGATCATGGAAGATATGGACAAAATCAGAGACCGCGAAATCACGCGTTTTCAATCTGAGTTTGACAAACGAATGAAGGAATTCGGCGATTTACAATCCCAACTGTTAGATAAACTGGGAATGGAATCCAAAAAGGCCAAGTCGTCTCCTGCCACAAAGTCGGCCAAAGCAAGTGCAAAAAATGCCGCCGCCAAAAATCCTGCAGCAAAGAAAACCAGCGTTAAAAAGACCAGCGCTAAGAGTGCAGCTAAGCC
>JBFJVR010000015.1:0-13833 GCA_041624095.1 Oleiphilaceae bacterium | reverse complement strand
TTTCATCGGGTAATGGAGGTCAATGCCTTGGTTCCGATGCGATGGCTGCAAGCGCTGATCCCCCTCATAGACAAGTCCAGTTTCTGCACAGTAGGCGTATTATCGGCCAGGGTAGGCAGTATAGGTGACAACAAGCTCGGTGGTTGGTACAGCTATCGCAGTTCGAAGGCAGCATTGAATATGTTGTTGAAAACTGCCGCGATCGAACTCTCTAGGCGCTTCCCTAAGTTGAAATTACTTGCTTTTCACCCCGGTACGACAGATACCTTGTTGTCGCGACCTTTTCAGAGTACGGTTCCAAAGGACAAATTGTTTTCACCTGAATTTGCGGCTAGCCGTTTTATCCATTTGCTCGAAGTTGCTGAGGCTGACGGGCAGCTTGATTATCTCGACTGGGATGGTAAGCACATAGCCTGGTAGACGTTGTAATCAACCCAATGCCAGAAGACAGATCTAATTCAGCAAGCTGCTCGTAGTATTGAAGGTACATCTACTCAATATAAGACTCCGAGGATCAACATGAATCATTACAAAGCGCCGTTGGATAATATTGGTTTCGTTCTGTTTACGCTGCTCGAATCAGGCAAGCTCTCAACCCTGCAAGGTTTTTCTGAAGCCACCGAAGACATGCAGCGCGCCATTGTCGAAGAAGCCAGTAAGTTAGCAGAAAACGTTTTACAGCCCATCAATACCAGTGGTGATCGAGAAGGGTGTAGCTACGACCCCGCACTTAAAAGCGTGAGCACACCCGAGGGTTTTAAAGAGGCTTACCGTCTTTACCAGCAGGGTGGATGGAGTGGTTTGTCGTCGAATACGGAATATGGTGGGCAAGGTCTGCCGCACTTGTTGAAAATAGTTGTCGATGAAATGGTATGTTCGACCAATCTTTCTTTTGGTATGTATCCCGGGTTGTCACATGGCGCCATCGACTTGCTCGACCAGCACGGTACCGAAGAGCAAAAAAGCTATTATTTGCCGAAGCTGATCAGTGGTGAGTGGACAGGTACCATGTGTCTTACTGAGCCGCAGTGCGGTACGGATCTTGGCTTGATAAGCACCAAAGCAGAGCCAAGGGAAGACGGCACCTATTCAATAAGCGGCACCAAAATATGGATCACCGGCGGAGAGCATGATCTGGCCGAGAATATTGTTCACTTGGTGTTGGCTAAACTGCCGGATGCGCCAGAAGGAAGTAAGGGTATCTCACTGTTTGTTGTACCTAAACTCCTGGAGGATGGTGCACGCAACCCCGCATTTTGTGGCGGGCTTGAGCATAAAATGGGTATCAAGGCCTCGGCGACCTGTGTGATGAATTTTGAAGGGGCGAAAGGTTGGCTGGTAGGCAAGCCAAACGAAGGTTTGAAGTGCATGTTTACGATGATGAATGCCGCGCGAATTATGGTTGGTATTCAGGGTTTGGGCCTCGCCGAAACTGGGTATCAGGTGTCACTGGCTTTTGCAAAGGATCGCTTGCAGAGTCGCGCCTTGAATGGGCCGCAGAACAAGGCTGGTAAAGCCGACCCGATTATTGTTCACCCCGATGTGCGTCGCATGCTGTTAGGTCAGAAGGTCATCATCGAAGGTGCGCGGGCAATGGCTTATTGGACCGGCATGCATCTTGATATGAGTCATGCCCATGATGACGCAGGGCAGCGCGAAAAATCAGATGAGTTATTTCAGTTGATGACGCCAGTAGTGAAGGCCTTTTTAACCGATGAGGGTTATCGCAGTTGCGACGCAGCTTTGCAGACAATGGGCGGGGCGGGTTTCACCCAGGACTGGCCGGTTGAACAATTCTTGCGCGATGGCCGAATCGCACGTATTTACGAAGGTACCAACGGCATACAAGCCATGGACCTGGTTGGACGCAAGTTAAGCATGAAAGGCGGAAAGCTGGCCAGAACCTATCTGAACGAGATGGAAAGCTTGGTTTTGGCGGTGAGTAACGCTGCTCACAGAGAGAAGTGTCTGGCCTTTATCAGTGAATTGCAGGAAGCGCTGGGTTTGCTGGCTAAAGCAGCTTCCAGGGATGTGCTGGTGGCTGGTGCTGTCGCTAGCCCTCTATTGAGAATGTTCGCTCTGACTACCTTGGCGGTAATGTGGGCGAGTATGGCTGACAAGGCACAAAACGAAACGCTTCAGCAGCACTATAGCAAGGCCTTTTTGAAAGCCAAGGTGAAGTCAGCAGAGCATTATTTCAGATTGTATTTACCCGAAATGCACAGTTTGAAATCAGATGTTGTGGCTGGCGCTGAAACGATTATGGCGTTTGATGAAAGCGAGTTTTAGTAGTTATTAGCATTGCGTCGCGAATTGTCGGCGCAGTGCTTCTGGCAGGTGAAATTGTTAAGCAGGGTCTCGCCTAACAGCGAGCCCTGCTTTTTATTGCCAAACAGGCCCGATGAAGTAAGCGTATAAAAAAAGGCTGCCATGAATCAACATGGGCAGCCAAAGGACAAAGGAATGTATGAAAGTCCGGGATCGTCCTGATTTTCCGGTTTACACCAAGTAAATCGCGAACGTTTACTGTAATCCCGCTATTCAAAGTTAATTACGCTGGTAGAGAAAGACCGGATCACAATTGAGTGACGATAAGGTGAGATCAAGCGGATGCAGATTTAGGGGTGTCTGTCGGAGTTGATGATGTAAGCGTGCGTCAATAAGCAAACGGGGGCCTTGTGCCCCCGTTTGCTTTACTTCTTGCTAGTACCTGGCTTTTTCTTTGCTGTGGTGATTAGAAATGATTGCGTACGTCGCTATATACACGCGAGCTGGTAAGCAGAGTCAAGTGACCTACACTCGCAGTGCGCACACTGTTGCCACATTTTGCGCTGCTGTCTGGGTTGATGATTTCATCCAGCGATGACCACAGTGATACGTCGCAGCCGCGGCCATTCAAAGATCGCAAGAAGGACGAGTTATAACGCATTTCAAAGCAGGCTGGGCTAAAGCAAGCGTAGGCAGCATTGGTGCCAGCATGAGGTGAACCGAGCGTTAATAAACGGCTGGTTTTGCTGCTGCCGCCTTCAAATACACGATACCAGCGGGAGACCAAACCACCATTTGAGTGCGCAACGATTTTGGCTTTGCGGTTGCCGTGGTTAGGTCGAACGTTATCAATAAACGAACGCAGTTGCTTGGCGCTGGTTTTGTTGCTTGAACCAATGCTGTTATAGCTAAATTTGTATAGCTGGCAGCTATCATAGCCATCGTTTTTGAAACGACTGATCATCGTGTCGAAGTTTCCACCCCAGCCCAGATAGCCGTGTACAAAGATAACCGGCGTTTTATTACAGGCCGCGCTGACAAATGTGGTGCTTACTAGCAGGCAGGCAGTCGCGAGTAGTTTTCCCATCGTAGTGAGTTTGATCATAAGGAGTTCTCCGTAGATTTTTGTATTTATAGTTAGAGTGAGTGCTGGGTGGCACTCGTTCCCATATTCGGGTTCTAGATTGTAGGTCGGATTAGTCAAATACCATTGTAAGAACTGCTGATCGATTCGATTATTATTTTCATTTGTGCGTAATAACTGGTGTTATTCTACGCCAAATGGGGTTCTGGACTTTAGCTGCTTGATTATCAATCGGCTCTCTTTGCCCATCACCTTCATCGGGCTTAAGCCGAAGAACTCTTTGAAGGTCTTGCAAAAGTGAGGCGCGTCAGTAAAACCCGCAGCGATGGCTGCATGGGTACTGGATTGGTTGGCAGCGATGCGCAACACCGCTTCAAAGCAGCGTAACCAAAGGCGGTACCTGCGAATGGGAACGCCCATTTCTTGCTTAAATAGCTGTATCAAACGCGACTCCGATACCGATACCATGCGGGCGAGAGTTTCAAGTGGAACATTTTCGGTAGGGTGAGCTCTTAAAAAGTGTACGATGGCTCTGATGCGCTCATCGATACCCCCGTATGAAGGGTGTTGGCAATCCAGGTGTTTCAACTTCGACATCAGTAGCTCAAAGACCGATTGTACCTCGTACTCGTGTTGGTAGATTGCTTTTAAGGCGGGGATAAAGGCTTGTTCCTCACTGAAGTCGAAGTAGATGCCGTCTATCTCGTGCGCCATATGCTTGGCGAGTACGTTAAAGTCCAGATCCAGTCGGCTAAGAATGATATTGGCGCCAAAGCCTTCACTCAGCTCTATATGGCACTCTTTCCCCGCGGGAATTAACAGGGATCTGCATTCATGTTCATTCGCTTCAAGGTGCACTCTAAAATGGCCATTGAGTGAAAACATTAGCGCAGGGGAAGCCTGACACACTCTAGTTTCTATGGGCATTTCGCCTAAAAACAAACAACGTATAGGTGTGAGATAGAGCAGGGATTTTTTTATTGGTGCTGCTGGCAAAACGCTTATCTCGAGGTTGAAGCAATTATGGTACTTGATACCCGAGCGTATTCTTGGGTGTTCTTAAAGTAATTACAAAGCTTTTTACTTTGAAGTATGAACCAGTGTTCAATATTACGATGTCGATCAAAACGTACAATATTTAACCGCGTATGAGAGAGTATGCTCACGTCACCCGTGTGCGCGCGTTATGAGTAGGTGTTTGTAACAGGCGTAATACCCTCACGGGTAAAGGGTGTCTGGTAGCGAGTGGCTGATGGAGTGTGTCTAATGTCCTCAGCCGCAAAACGGAGCTAGCTCAAGTCAAAACGTACAATCTTAAACTTACCCGCGAGCCAGTCGGCCGTGCCGTTGGTGTACCAGCGAGAAAAACGGTTATCTGAGGGCCCGCCCGCAAGGGCTGTGTGTAAGCTCTGCTCACCCATGTTGGCGACGAGTCTAATAGACGGTGCAAAGCTGGTTGCGCGACCGGCGCTTTGGTATATCTGCCCTTGATGTGGTGTTGCTCTGCCTCCGATAAGGGCCGTCGGTGAAGAGTCAAAACCTAGAAATCTGGGTAACTTGCCTTGAAACAGCTGGTTAATAAAGCTGAACCGATTAAGCTCTCCCCATGTGACTCCCTTAAATTTTACCCTTGCTGCATCGAAGGCTTCTAAAAATGCCCGCTCTTGCGAAATGCCATCATACCAGGGTGAGTTCTCGTCCAGCAGACAACGGTCAAAGTTCTGGTAGAAGTCTATGAATACGCCAGTATCCGAAGCAAGGTGGTGCATTGCCCCGATGCCGATGCCCCGTTCACTGAATACTCGTTGTCGCAAGGCAGCATAGAAGTCTTCGAACAAAGGCGCGCCGATGGAATTGAGTTTGTAGCACCGGTCCCAGTTATCTAGCACATTCGCCGTATCGCAAAGGCGTCCGTTTTTAACTAACAGCGGGATTAGCCTTGCTAGGAATTCGTCGGCCTGAAGGGAGTAGGTGTCCATTTGCATTCTGCGGCAAGAGTCAACACCATGATTATTATGTTCTTCTAGCAACGCTGCAATGCGCCGGGCACGGTAGTCTCCCATCGGCATATTGATGGGCTGAGTCTTACCCATATGGTTTAAATCCTGATTGGCGGTGACAATATAGCCGTCTTCCGGATTAAAGGCGCGAGGTAAATCTTCGGGGGCTTCGAAGCCTTGCCAGTCGTATTTCTTGTCCCAACCCGGTGCGGGTATAAACCCGTTCCAGTCTCCGGCGCGCTTGGGGCATAAGCCCGACATCTGATAGCCAATGTTTCCTTCGCTGTCGGCAATTACCCAGTTCCAAGCACTTTCAATATCACCGAAGCAGATCATGGCGTCGGACACTGTTTTCGCTTGGGTCAGTTGATAACTGGCGTTGAGTGATTTCGCTCCGCTTAGTGCCGGTGACCACTGCGTGCAGAGTAAAAAAGCTTCACCCTCGGGATTACCGTCGAGCACCCCGTGCGAGTTTTCGTAAAAGGTAAGCTCTACATCCTTATGTTGTTTGCGTTTGATAAGCTCCTTTCGGGTCTGGAAAGGCTGCCAGCGTTTACCGCGACGATACTTGCCGTTTTTACAGTGTTCGATCCAACTGTCGACGGTATCCATAAAGGTGTAGGTTGCTCCCCACGAAAGCTCTGGAGTGCGTCCTACAAGTATGCCGGGTATCCCCGGCATACCAAATCCCATTGCCTGATAGCCCGGTGCCTGTAACACGGCTTCGTACCATATGTTTGGCAGTCGATTGACTTCGAGGTGTGGGTCGTTGGCCATGAGCGCATGCCCGTTATCAGATCTTTTGCCACCGATCACCCAATTGTTTGAGGCCATGGCGCGGGGTAAAGCATTTTCCCAAAGGGTCGTATCCGGCACGATCCGCTCACCCAGGGTGATTTTTTCCAGCAGTTCGCGATCAAGTGTCTCTGGGTCAATTGGGAACAGCGCAGCCAGCTTGTTGGTATCGACACCGGCCTGAACCAGTTCGATGAACAGCCGCTCAATCTCTGCTTGTGATTGTGCCAGTGTCAGATAGCCGCTCATCCGCAGTATCAACAGAATATCTTTTATTCTCCAGGGTTCCGGGTGGTAGCCGAGCAACTTAAGGGTGGAAACTTTACGCGCCGCAAAACCGGCATTGATGCCATCGCATAGCGCCTGACACCAATCGCGGGTGGCGGGATCCAAAGAGGCAATTTGCTCATCAGTTTGCTGGGTCCAGTTGGCTCGGCGGAAGAAGTGATCTATCGCCAGATTGGCTTCGGAGTCTTCGAGCAGTTCGCATAGCCTGCCTTGGCCAACAATGCGCATCATCTGCAACTGCGTGCCTCGGTCGATGGCTTGGCAGTAGCCTAGCCCCCAATTCAGGTCGTTTACATTATTAGCAGAGATATGCGGCACGCCGGCTGTATCGCGTTGAATGCTGATGTTTTCCGGCTTCGGGCCTTTAATGTTGATTGCTCTGGATAATAGCTTTGAACCTAGCTGACCGAATTTGGCAAACATGAGCAACCCCCATTAGATGATTTTTTATTGTCTGGCTAGACTAGCAGAAATTAGGTGGCAGCATCAGTCTCAGATAGAGAACTTTTCTTTTCGCAGGTAATTAACAAATCGCATTTGGATAGACCCAGATCATGCGCTAAGGCTCCTAAGGGGAGGTATGATCGAGAACTAGAGGCGTGGATGCTAGGCTGCAGCACGCAGCGAAAAGGCTAGCACACCACAATAGGGCACAGCGATGGAAAATAGGCGCGATTAGATGCAGCTTGCGATCAATCTGGCTTTGGGCTTGGGGATATTTTTGTTCGGCATGCGTCAGCTAGAACAGAGCCTCGAAGCACTGAGTAGCGACCATGTAAAACAGATTCTTGGCTACTCGACAGGTCACCCGCTCGGCAGTGTTGCTAGTGGTACGCTTATCACCGCGATTTTACAGAGCAGCTCAATGGTTAGTCTAATCGTGCTCGCCTTTGCCAGTGCGGGGATGATTCCGTTATTTAACGCTGTAGGCGTTATTCTCGGGGCTAACTTGGGAACCACCTTCACTGGCTGGATAGTGGCAACACTTGGTTTCAAACTAAACCTTGAAGCGTTTGCGCTGCCTTTATTTGGATTTGCTGCGCTCGCACAGATCTATTCGAGGGCACATACACGCTGGCACGCGCTGAGCGGCATATTTATCGGTCTCGGTTTACTCTTGTTGGGTCTCGTTCATATGAAAGAGGCAGTGAACGAACTACCGTCTTTGTTCAAACCCGATCTCATTGGCGGCCTCAGCCCCTTTCTATTCTTATTGTTAGGAACGGGATTAACAGCCGTCATGCAGTCAAGTTCCGCAATAATGATGATTGCTTTGACCGCACTGAATGGTGGAGTGATTGACCTTGCCTCAGCGGCTGCTCTGGTAATCGGAGCTGATATCGGTACCACCAGTACGACCGCCCTGGGCAGTATTAAAAGTACCGCGATTGCCAAGCAACTAGCCATGTCGCACGTGATTTATAACCTCGTTGTAGATGCCTTTGCGTTCTTGTTGATGCTGCCTTGGTTGGACGAGGTTCTAGCGTTTATGGGAATAACCGACCCTCTTTACGGACTGGTTGCGTTTCATAGTAGCTTTAATCTTATCGGCTTGTGCATTTTTGTGCCGTTGCTAAGGCCCTACAGCAGGTGGATATCGCACTTTTTTAACAAAACTCCTCCACCTGTTACGCGTTATTTGCATCTCACCCCAGTTGACGTACCCGAAGCCGCAACCATCGCGCTATTTAAGGAACTGCGTGGATTATTGGCCAAGGTATTATGGCTGAATATTGGCAACTTAAAGTTAGATGTATCCCAACTGGGTTTAAGTGCAGACGAGCGTAACTTCTTAGAAGGTCAGTTTTTACCGTCTGCCAGTTTTGATATGTGTTATGCCGAGGTGAAAATACTTGAAGGTGAAATTCATCGCTACTTGAGTGCCTTGCAAGGTAAAAGCCTAAGCCCGTCTTATAGTCACTTATGCAACGATTTAACCGATTGCGCACGTGACGGCATATATTCTGCTAAAACACTTAAAGATGTGCGTGACGATCTATCGCGCTTTGCGCAGCCTCGGCAAGCATCGGCAGAAAATTCCCCTGGCGTGAGTTTTCCAATCGAATTGCTACAGATGTACAGTTTTTTTTCGGAGCGGATATTACACGGTGGTTCGGTTTTGAATCAGTTCAATCTAGACAGTTTGCACGCGACAGCAGATGCGGGTTATCAGCTTTTACATGCGGATATTCTTGACCATGTAGAAGAAGAAAGTATCGACTATCGCGAACTGGCAACGCTTTTGAATGCTAATCGAGAAGTTTGGCATTCGTGTGAGAGCCTGGTTAAGGCGATTGGACACTTTCAGGCCCTGCAAAACCGTTTGGATAGAATGGGATGGTTGAGCGGAGATTACTAATGGAGTCAGCGGGGCGGTTTTTTATATTTTTGGGGGGGCTGTTTTTGGTAGGATTGCTCATGTCATTCCTTGCTAGGATGCTCTCCATACCGAGGGTTTCACTTTTACTTTGTAGCGGAATTGCGCTGGGTCCCTATGGTTTGAACTTATTGTCTGCGGATGAACAGGAATGGTTCAGATTTATTACCGACTTAACGCTGCTCATTGTCGGATACCTCTTGGGGGCACGACTGACGCCTGACTACCTCGCACGTTATGCCAAAGGTGTCATGGTATCCGCTCTGATTATCACATTGGTAACGTCCTTGTTGGTTACGCTTTTGCTGATTCTTGCGGGAGTCGATGCACGCGTTGCGGTTATTCTCGGAGCAATTGCCGCGGCGACAGATCCGGTCGCGCTGATCGACACAGTAAGAGAGCGGGCGCATCGTTCTGGTTTTACCGACATGCTCGAAGGTATCGTGGCAATGGATGATGTGTTTGGTTTGCTGGTGTTTAGTTTCGCTTTGGCCGCGGTCGCCTTGCTTAATGAGGCGAACGGTTTACTCCAGCCTCTACTGCATATGGTTTACGATATCTTCGGAGCAGTTTTGCTCGGTGCGTTTGCTGGGTATGTCGTTGCTAAGGTGTTGAATGCAAAGCGGGCTGGAAAACCCGTTATTGTCGAGTCTTTGGCCTTCATTCTGCTACTTGGTGGGGTGGCGATGTATCTGCAGGTATCTTTCTTATTGGCAGCGATGGTGATGGGGGCGGTTGTGGTGAACTTAGCCGACAAAGAAACGCCGCATTTACATGAAATCGAGTCGATAGAAGAGCCTTTTCTAGTACTTTTTTTTCTGATTGCGGGTGCCGCGCTTAATTTTTCAGCGGGATTGGAATTATTTTATTTACTGTTACTGTTTGTCGTGTTCCGTCTTATCGGGCGTTACCTTGGGGGCTGGTTGGTGCCAACCAGGTACTTGAAAAGACGCTATAAAAATATACTCGGTATTTCCTTGTTGCCTCAAGCGGGGGTGGCAATGGGTATGGCGCTGGTGGCAAGCCAGACCTATCCCGAAATAGCCGGGGTTATATTGCCTTTAACTATATCTGCAACCGTCGTGTTCGAAGTCCTCGGGCCTTTGGCAACCAGCCGGGTGTTAGGTCATTTAGAGCGCAAAGAGGGCGAAATAAGGCAGCATTAAGCGGGGCGATTTGACTAGATAATCCTGCCCAACTACTTGTCTTTTTTTAAATACAGATGTCTTGCAGCCATTCAGAAATGCGTGAGATCTGCTGAGGGCAGAGATGGTGTTCGGCGGGGTAAGTCTGGTAGTCGGCTCGATAGCCTTTTTGTCGAAGCGTCTGGCAAGCCCTAATCCCCATTTCTTCGATAACTACGGGGTCAAAGCTGCCGTGCTGGATCAGTATGGGGAGGCCAATGTTGGCGTTTTGATAATCGAGCAGCGTTGTATCGGCAATGTAAGTCGACATCGCCAGCAATCCACCGAGCCGATGAGGGAAGTTGAGCGCAGCCTGATAAGCCACCGCACCGCCTTGGGAAAACCCTGCCAGAATGATGTTTTCGTAGGGTATACCCAAAGCATGTTGCTGTTCTATCAGCTCCCATACCATTTGCACCGACTCACGCAGGTGATCTGAGTTGATACGACGCTCTGCACTGAACTCGAGAATGTCGTACCAGGCGCGCATAATATAGCCGCCGTTTGCAGTGACGGGGATTTCGGGCGCATGAGGGAAGATAAAGCGTATTCCCGCTTCTGCTGGCAAGTTCAATGCAGGGACAACATCGCTAAAATCGTAGCCATCAGCACCTAGGCCGTGCAGCCAGATAAGCGAAAAACGCGCATCGGGCTGGGTAGTCACTTCGTAGTAGTCGAGTAAAGGCATGCACTAAGTTTAATGCGTAATCTGTACCCTGCAAGTAGAGAATAAGCCAAGCTAAATATTTAGAGGCCGATTATCGCCTCGCGGTTTAATGACCTATATTGAAGGAAAGAGCGCAAGGTAATAACGAAGTTTCGTCGTCGCTAGGAGGTGGCATGTTTATCAGTGTACTTGATCTGTTTAAAATCGGCATAGGCCCTTCAAGCTCGCACACTGTTGGCCCAATGGTTGCCGCCGCAGAGTTTAGAGGCGAGTGCCAAAAACGTCTGCAAGACGCAAAGCAAGAAGACGCGTATCGAATCCGCTGCAGTCTCAAAGGCTCCCTAGCGCATACCGGAATAGGGCATGGTACCGACAAGGCCATTTTGTTGGGCCTTCACGGCTATGAGCCCGCAGAGTTAGCAACACAGGATGTCGATGCATTGGATTCGAGCCTTAGGCGACGCGATCGGTTATATCTAAAAGACGGGCCTACCCTTGGTTTTCAAGTATGCAGCGACCTTGAATTTGATTGCGATACCAAGCTTCCTCAACATCCTAACGGGATGGTTTTTACGCTTCTTGATTCGGTGAATACGCCTATTTTTAGTGAGACTTATTTTTCGATTGGCGGTGGCTTTATTAACACGCTAGACGAAATAGGCAGCCTAAGTGCGCCGATAAAAATGATCGCACTGGAGTCCCATCCATATCCCTTCGATTCAGCGCGCGCCATGCTGAAGATGGCCGAAGATTCCGGTAAAACTATCGCACAAATGAAACTCGCTAACGAGCTGTATGTCATGCCGGAGGAGCTACTAGCAAAGCAGAAGCTCGAACAGAGCATTTGGCAGATCTGGGCAGCAATGCAGGCTTGTATTCGAACAGGTCTCAGCAGTTCTGGTACCTTGCCCGGCGGCCTCGATGTGAAGCGCAGAGCGCAGAGTCTGTTTGAAAGCCTCGATCGCGCCGAGTCGCACGGCAATCCGAATGAATGGCTGTGTGCCTATGCGATGGCAGTTAACGAAGAAAACGCAGCTGGGCATATGGTGGTCACCGCCCCCACGAACGGAGCTGCCGGTGTTATTCCTGCCACACTCTATTATTTTATGGAGCATGAGAATGGCACCCGAGCAGATGTTTCTACTTACCTGCTCACAGCGGCGGCCATAGGTGGTCTGATCAAGCATCGAAGCTCGATATCGGGTGCGGAGGTTGGCTGTCAGGGCGAGGTCGGTTCGGCTTCGGCGATGGCTGCTGCCGGTCTCTGTGCCGTAAAAGGAGGCTCGGCCAAGCAAATAGAAAATGCAGCCGAAATGGCATTGGAACATCACCTGGGTATGACCTGTGACCCGGTAAAAGGCTTGGTTCAGGTGCCTTGCATTGAGCGCAATGGTTTTGGTGCCATCAAGGCTTATACCGCTGCTTCGCTTGCCTTAAAGGGGAGCGGCGAGCATTTTATGTCACTAGACAATTGTATCGAAGCCATGCGGCAGACCGGTGCTGAAATGTCCGAAAAATTCAAAGAAACCGCCTTGGGCGGTCTCGCTCAGAGCTGGACCGAGTGCTGATTAGCTGCCCAAATTTTCTTTCCTGCCCAACATGTCTGAATTGTGTCTAAAACTTAAGTTTTAATTTGATTGATCTGTATTATGCTGCGCGCCGTAAGGCATGTTTACATATCTGCGCTACATACTAAATAGTGGCGGCCATAAACATGCAAACAGATGAAATAATATGGCGAAAAAGCCTGGAAAAAAGAGGGAGCACACCAATGAAAAAATTATTACTAAGCAGCGCGATACTGAGCGTTGTAACGCATACGGCAATAGCAGCTGAATCCGCTGACGTCGAAGCCTACTTGGGTGCTGCCCAGTATTTCTATGACAGCGAGCGGAATCTGGAAGACACCACCGCAATTGAGGGCGGACTTGAACTGCCTATTGGTGATGCGCTGTCTTTAGAAGCCTGGTTATCTGACTTCGATGCAGAGCCAGAGTCTGGCGCGGCTGACCTAGACGGCCTACGTTATTCTTTGGGTGCCTTGTATCACCTTGACGACGGCAAAACACGGCCTTTCATTTCGGCTGGCGCGAGCCATCAGGAATTTGAGCCAGAGAATGGCGACGCAAATGATGAGACACTTCTGCATGTCGGTTTGGGCATAAAGCATTACTACGACAACAATATTGTGATGCGGGCTGAAGCTTTGGCAATGAATAGCTACGACAACGAAATGACAGATTATGCGGTGCGCTTGGCCATTGGTTATGCCTTTGGTCGCAGTGTTTCGGCGGCACCCGCACCAGTTGTAGAGTCAGTTAAGCCAGCCCCGGTTGTAAAAACCGAGCCTAAACCAGAGCCGAAGCCGGTTCCGGTCGTAGTGGTAGAAAAACCGGCTCCGGTTGATTCCGATGGTGATGGCGTTTTTGATGATGCGGACCAGTGTGCTAATACCAGTGTGCAGTTCAAAGTTGATGCAACGGGTTGCCCGGTTATGCTGACGGAGTCTGTATCGATTGAAATGGAAGTAAATTTCAAAACGAACAGCGATGAAATTCTGCCCGAAGACTATGCCGAGATAAAACGCGTTGCTGACTTTATGAGCGAGTTTGAAGGCACCAAAGTAACCGTTGAAGGTCATACGGACGATCGTGGTAGAGCGTCATACAATAAAGCCCTGTCGCAAAAACGAGCGGAGTCTGTTCGACAAGTGCTGATCAAGTCGTTCAAGATCGATCCTTCGCGTGTAGATGCCGTCGGTTATGGCGAAGAACGCCCGATTGCGGATAACGCAACCGCCGAAGGCCGTTCTGCGAATCGCCGTGTTGTTGGTCAAATCGAGTCCAGCTTGAAGCGACCCGCGACCAAATAAGCTTTAACTCGCTTGAACTAAGGGCCCTTGTGGCCCTTTTTTTTGCTCTGCTATTTCGTAGAACTTGAGGTATAACATAGGCAAATTTAGCTTTTTCACTCGCGATAGCACAAATAACGACTAATCTTTATTAATGCGTTTTCCTTAAGATGAAACCAGTTAATACATGGTTTCTCGCGAAACGAACTGAAGTGGGAATTTGGATATGGCAGAGTATGATGAAGTGAACCAGCGGCTGACGATCAAGCTGGTTTATTACGGCCCTGCACAGAGTGGTAAAACGACAAACCTGACTCAC
>JBFJVR010000014.1:0-13961 GCA_041624095.1 Oleiphilaceae bacterium | reverse complement strand
ATGTTAAGGTCGTAATATCCAAAACGTCCGCTCTCGGCCCGTCTATGGACACTAAATTATTGGCAGCATCATAACGATACTCGATACCTCTACTTATCGCAGAGCCATTGGGGGCATAGCCGTTAGATATTACTCTGGAAGGGAGGAGTCCCTCATATTCGATTATTGTTTCCTGAGTGGCCCCCACGTATACACTTGGTTTTATTATTCGAGTAATCAAATCCAGTTGGGGAGAAAGGTACTCATATTGGGTACGTCGCTCAAGTGGCGTGTTGTAAGCTTCGATAAGCTCTACTAATTGGTCCGTCGAGTTATATACGAAATGAGTTTCTTCATTTTCTGGGTTCACAATGCCTGTTAGATTCCGCCTGGCATCGTAGGTGTAAACATAGCTCTTACCATCTGACTCATGAGTCTTCGAATTTAATACCCGTTGCCCAGTTTCACTAGTAGAATAATTGTACTGTTCCCGATTACCGTAACCGTCCGTCACCCATACCGTATCGTTCATAAATTCCAATGAGTAAACGCCCTTTCCACTTCGCGTATAGGAAGCTAGTCCATCCGTATAGCTATATGTCGCGTGCTCCTTGCCCCACTTCCCATATAGGTAAGAGGGAAACCCTCTTACCTCGCCAAACATGTCAAACTCATAGTGATAGCTCCAAACGTTCATAGCTTCACCGCTTGTATCTGTATGGCTTACAAACTCCAAGTTTTCCATAAACATGTCGTAGCCATAGTGCAGACTCGCCCCACTAGGTAAGGTTAATCTAGAAATACGATTTTGTTCGTCGTAATGAAAAGTGATTTGCGCCCCATAAAGGCCTGTAACACTAAGAACTTGACCATTCGCTTTATGTGTAAAAGTGATGCTTTTTCCGTCTGGGCGAGTTTCAGACAAAAGAACTCCAGAGCCGTTATACAGTTCTGTCGTACCGTCTCTGAAGAGTAACTGGTAACCGCCATTTACTGCAGTGACAGTGAATTTTTGGGCTCGATTATTACCCCACCCATCTAGATCTCTGTTCAGAGTAATGATGGCCCCTTCTGGGCGATAAATAGTAAGCTGATTTTCAGCATCTATTACTAAACGCTTTTGGTAGTTATGCGTCCAACCTGGGCTGAGATCAATAAATTTTTGTGTTAAAGACCCCAAACTATTGTAGAAACGAACGAATTCTAATCCATTGGGCTGAGCCGGGTAATCGACATTCCGCTCAAATTTATTCCCGGTCAGAGGGTCACAGTGGTTACCTACGGAGGAGCTACAAGGCGGTTTCCCTAGATTTTCAGGGTCCAGGTTTTCGATAATTGTGGTCTCAACAATTGTCGCTTTCAAGTCATTGGTACACAGGGTTCGATCTGAATTTAACTCAAATTCAGCGTCACAACTATATGCTCGATACCCTTTGTAAAGTCCCCAATAATCAGCCAGACATTGGAGCTTAAATTCACCTGCGAAACCGTACTCAAGATAGTAACTAGCACCTACTTCTACAAATGTTTTTATTCTTTTTTTCAAACTAATATCTGTTGTGGGACACTCTCCTGGACCGGTTCCTAGCTGAGAACGAAAGCAGTCAATAACCTCTTCTGGTGTTGGCAAGGAGCAAGCCCTTATAAATGAACTGTTCGAGTAGAATATAAAGTAATTGTCGTCATCGACTACGAATTCTGGGTTACGACTTGGTATGTGGTAATCATAATGCTGCACCAGAGCGGCACCACTGGCCTTCTCTAACGACAGAAGAGCATGCGCATTGCTTAAACCTCGCAAAAAGGTTTCAGCCTCCGTTAGGGAAGCAAAGGTATGATTCGTATTTTGAATCGTGTAGGACTTTGTTATGGTCGGTGCCGCAGCATGCGCTACAGATACGAATATAGATACGAATACTATTGATAGTGTGTGAATGAACTTCATTTCAATCCCTCGATTAAATTTTCCCTGATCGCGCCTACATCAACACAATCAATTAGCTAAACGTCGCACATTATCCTGTTGCATAAATTAATAAGTTTATTGTACGAATTAACTTATTTATTCGAGCTAGGCATAAGCCAATATCTTAATCTACCTTTTATGCCCGAGCCCCAATACCGCATTTAATTTTGCCCTTCGCTGGCGATCCAAAACCTGCGTCATATATAATGTCGCTCCATTTCATCCACCCAATTAACCGAGCAACGTTCTAGCGATCATGGAAAAAACCTATCAGCCAAGTGAAATTGAACAGTCCTGGTATCAAACCTGGGAAGAATCCGGGTATTTTAAGCCGTCGAATACCGGTACCCCCTATTCCATCATGATACCCCCGCCCAATGTAACGGGTAGCCTGCACATGGGCCATGCATTCCAGGATTCCATTATGGATGCCCTCACCCGTTATCACCGCATGAAGGGCAATAACACCCTGTGGCAGGTGGGTACAGATCACGCTGGCATCGCAACACAAATGGTGGTCGAGCGGAAACTTGCTGCGGAAGAAGGTAAGTCTCGCCACGACTTGGGGCGTGAAGCGTTTTTGGAAAAGATCTGGGAGTGGAAAGAAGAGTCCGGCGGCACCATTACGCGCCAACTCCGCAGGCTCGGCGCCTCGGTTGATTGGGATAATGAGCGCTTCACAATGGATGAAGGTTTCTATAAAGCCGTACAAGAAGTATTTGTTCGCTTGTATGAAGACGACCTTATTTATCGCGGTAAGCGCTTGGTCAACTGGGACCCTAAACTACATACAGCTATCTCGGATCTGGAAGTAGAGAACAAAGACAAAAAAGGCCACATGTGGCATTTACGCTACCCGCTAGCGGATGGTGAAAAAACCGCAGAAGGCAAAGACTATCTGGTTGTCGCGACAACACGACCTGAAACCATGCTGGGCGATACCGGTGTGGCCGTCAACCCGAAAGACCCGCGTTACCAAAACCTGATTGGCAAGCACATTGAGCTGCCTTTGGTTGGGCGCTTAATTCCTATCGTCGGCGACGAGCACGCCGACATGGAAAAAGGCACCGGCTGCGTAAAAATCACTCCGGCCCACGACTTTAACGACAACCTGGTTGGCAAGCGCTGCGGCTTGGCGATGATCAACATCTTCAATAAAGACGCGGCGATACTTGAACAGGCCGAAGTTTATGATGCCGATGGCAACCCTTCAGATGCCTATTCAGGCGACTTACCTGAAGCCTACGCTGGCCTCGACCGTTTTGATGCCCGAAAAGCCATCGTTGCTGACCTCGAAAACCAGGGCTTGCTCGAAGGCATTCAGGATCATGATCTAGTCGCCCCCTACGGTGACCGCTCGGGCGTAGTCATCGAACCCCTGCTTACCGACCAATGGTTTGTGCGCGCGGGCCCACTTGCTGAACCCGCAATCAAAGCAGTTGAAGATGGCGACATCCAGTTCGTCCCCAAGCAGTACGAAAACATGTACTTCTCGTGGATGCGCGATATTCAGGATTGGTGTATCTCTCGACAGCTGTGGTGGGGGCACCGTATTCCCGCTTGGTACGATGAGGCAGGCAAGGTCTATGTTGGCCGGACTGAAGCCGAGGTACGGAGCAAATACAAGCTTGAAGCGAGCATCGAACTTGCTCAAGACGACGACGTACTGGACACCTGGTTTTCGTCAGCGCTATGGACCTTTGGTACTCTCGGTTGGCCGGAAGCTACCGAACGCCTGAAAACATTCCACCCGACCGATGTACTTGTCACTGGCTTCGACATTATCTTTTTCTGGGTTGCCCGGATGATTATGATGACCATGCACTTCATGAAAGATGATGATGGCAAGCCTCAGGTACCTTTCAAATATGTCTACGTAACCGGCTTAATTCGCGACGAAAATGGCGACAAGATGTCGAAGTCGAAAGGCAACGTGCTCGACCCTCTCGACATGATAGACGGTATCGACATTGAATCTCTGGTTGAGAAGCGCACCGGTAATATGATGCAACCGCAACTGGCTGAAAAAATCGCCAAGCGCACGCGAAAAACCTTTACCGATGGCATTTCCGCCCACGGCACCGATGCCTTGCGCTTCACCCTGTTCTCACTGGCCTCAACAGGCCGTGATATCAACTGGGATATGAAACGGCTCGAAGGTTATCGAAACTTCTGTAACAAAATCTGGAACGCTGCCAGGTATGTATTAATGAATACCGAAGGCGAAGATTGCGGCCAGAACGACACTCGGGTTCAACTCTCGCTGGCAGACAAATGGATTATCTCGCGCTTGCAGCAGGCCGAAGCCGCCGTCAATAAACACGTCTCGGAGTTTCGACTCGATCTTGCATCACAAGCGCTCTACGACTTCATTTGGAATGAGTACTGTGACTGGTATCTGGAGCTGTCCAAACCGGTACTGAATAATGAACACAGCAGCGCCGAACTAAAACGCGGTACACGCCGGACTTTAGTACGGGTGCTTGAAGCCGTGCTGCGCATGGCGCACCCCTTCATCCCCTTCATTACTGAGGAAATCTGGCAGCGTATCGCCCCGCTTGCAGGTCAAAGCGGCGAAACAATTATGACGCAAGCCTACCCTGAGGCAGACGAAGCGAAAATAGACCAACTTGCCCTGGGTGACGTGGAATGGCTTAAAGGGGTCATAATCGCGATACGGAATATTCGTGGTGAAATGGATATTGCGCCAGGCAAACCCATTCCCGTACTGCTTAATAATGGCAATACCGATGACCAGCGCCGCTTTAACGAAAATGCCAGCTATATTCGCTCGCTTGCCAAACTGGAGCAGATCGAGTGGCTGCAAGGCGATGCACCGATGTGTGCTACACAGCTGGTAGGCAATATGGAAGTGCTCGTCCCGATGGCGGGGCTGATTGATATCGATGCTGAAGTGGCGAGGCTCAATAAGGAAATAGACAAGGTCGACAAGGAGATCAAGCGTTTAAGTGGCAAGCTAGGTAACGACAAATTCGTCAGCAATGCGCCTGAAGATGTCGTGGCTAAAGAACAGGAAAAACTTGCCAACGCGCGCTCAAGCTTCGAAAAGCTCAATGAGCAAGTCAGCAAAATCAAGCAGATGTAAGTGCATGCTAAAGCAGAGAATCCGGCGATGATTGCGATTCTCGGCGCGGGGTCGATGGGCTGCCTTTGGGCGGCCCATTTAGCCTCTCTCGCTCCGGTATTCCTTAGTAGCCGGCATACGCCTGAAGGCAAGCTGACGTTTAACTTTACTGCGCTTAGCGGCGAGCAACAGCAACATTCCTTCCCTCTGCTGCACCCCGATCTGCTTGATACCAAAATCGCTACCTTACTGGTTTGCACTAAAAGCCACCAAAGCCTAGGCGCACTAGCCTCGATTACCCCAGCCATCAGCCCGGAAACCAAGATCGTACTATTCCAGAATGGCTTGGGAAGCCAGTTTGAGATCCTCGACGCCTTCGATGAGCACACCATATTTGCAGCGGTGACGACAGAAGGTGTGAACCGCCCACGCCCTCACGAAGTAGTACATGCAGGTAAAGGCGAGACCCACATCGGGCCACTTAGTTCAAGCGCAGCCGCCAAACTTAACGGGCTCGATACGGAATTAAGCAGCAGTGGACTCACCTTGAAGACACACGATGAGGTGTGGCACATGCTGTGGAAAAAACTGGCCATCAACTGTGCGATCAACCCCTTTACCGCACTGTTCGACTGCCCCAACGGCCAAGTTAGGCAAAGCCATTTATTCCAATCACTGTGGCCCGAATTAAGATCCGAGTTATCGCTACTGCTCAATGCCGCAGGCCATCCTGTCGACGCCGAGGCGCTTGAACAACAGATTTTTGCGGTAATGGACAACACGGCCAATAATATTTCGTCGATGCTACAGGATATTCGCCAAGGCAAGCGCAGCGAAATTGACGACATTAATGGCTTCGCCGCGAGTTTTCTGGCAGAAAGAAACTTACCAAACCGTGTCAATGCACTGTTACGGGAGCGCGTACATGCACTTGGGAATTGATTTAGGCGGTACCAAAACTGAGATCATAGCGCTCGACACCAAGGGTACGCAGCTGCAAAAATTGCGCATTCCTTCGCCACAAGATGATTATGAGAGCACACTTTCAGCCATCATCCAGCTTATTAAGGATATGGAGCACCGACTTCCACCCTCCGGTAAGGAAGTAACTGAGGCTACGATAGGTATTGGTATCCCGGGCTGTATTTCACCACAAACCCACACTGTAAAGAATGCCAATTCAAGTTGGCTTATCGGGCACCCGCTTCAACTTGACCTGGAAAAACGACTTAATCGCCCTGTTACCATCGCCAACGACGCAGACTGCTTCGCCCTGTCTGAAGCAATAGACGGCACAGGGAGCAAACACCATAGCGTATTTGGCGTAATTCTAGGCACCGGTGTGGGTGGTGGACTGGTAATTAATCGTCAGCTAGTTCAGGGGCCAAACTCGATATGCGGCGAATGGGGCCACAATCCGCTCCCGTGGCAAAGCGAGGTCGACCGCCCTCTGGCTTGCTACTGCGGCAAAAATGGCTGCATCGAAACCTTTATCTCAGGGCCAGCTTGGGTGCGACACTACCAACGAGATAAAACAGCTAACGAAAACATAAATAGCGCTGAAGACCTCATTGCGGCATACCGCAATGGAGAGCATGCGGCGACATTGAGTTTTGAACGATATATCGACCAGCTAGCACGCGCTCTTGCAAGCCTTATTAACATAATCGACCCCGACATCATTGTATTTGGCGGTGGGCTCTCCAATATTGAAGAACTCTACCCGGCCTTGCCACAAGACGTCGCCAAGTACATTTTTTCCGACTCGGTAGAAACGCAGTTTGCCAAAGCAAAACATGGCGACTCAAGTGGCGTGAGAGGTGCAGCCTGGCTCGGCGCTGGGCGGATTCTAAGCAATGACAACTAAATACGAACACCCTTCTATAAGGATGCCATAACTTGAATAACATAGAACTTGCCCTCGACTCCTTATTAACGCGTTACCTCAATCTAGTTCGTCAAGAAAAGGGCAGCTACCCTTGGGTCAACTTTGACCCGCCTTGGCCATCGCCTTGTTCCGATAATTTTGAAGCTGAACACAATGATCAGAACAACAAAAGAGGCAACTCGCAGGATGACTTAATAAGATACTGGCGACCAATCGAACGTGGTGATTTATCTCTATTTGAAAACCTGGAAAGCGCCCTGGAACGCAATTTTCCCGATGAAATAAAACAGTTTTACGGCAGCTTTTGGTCGAATGGTATTTGCGTAGTTCACGACCAACTTGAATTCAACCTTATACAGATCTGGAACGAAGAAGACGAATCCAGCCTAAAAGAAAACATGCTTGGCCACCTGTTTGCCAAACTCAAAAACAAGCTAGCACTCAACTATTTTATCGGCTGTACTGATGGTAACGAAGTTATATGCGTGGATGATGAGTCTAAACAAGTGGTCCTGGAAAGGCCCGGCAAAAAAGCACACCAGATTCTTGCGAAAGACCTAGAAAGCTTCTTACTGGCACTGCAACCTAGCCTGGCAGATTACGATTAAGTGCATTGCGAATACATTGGGGACGGAGGCGTATTTTTGTGCAGGTATTCCGGGGCCAGCGGACCGTTATTGAGGGACGGAGGCATGTATTGCTGGCTTCTGGCCTGAGATGAGACCTCAAACATCTCCCTGCATCACTCGCCATTCAAAGCGCTAAAATACCTTGTCCAATCAAAACTCTCTCCGGGGTCGGTTTTACGATCCGGCGCAATATGACAATGACCCACAATGCGCTCCTGAATAATTTTGGGGAAGTGTTTCTGGAGTACGCGGGTCAGCGCTACCAGTTGCAGATACTGTTCGTTTTCATAAGGCGTATGGTCACTGCCTTCGAGTTCAATACCCAGCGAAAAATCATTGCAATCACGACGCCCACAAAATTCGGATGCACCGGCATGCCAAGCACGATCACCACACGAAACGAATTGCAGCAGGCTTCCGTCACGCTTAATTAGAAAGTGTGACGATACTTTCAAGTCGCAAATCGTTGCGAAATATGGATGATCTTCTGCTGCGAGCTTGTTCTGGAAAAAACATTCGATGTAATTTCCACCGAATTGCTCTGGGGGCAAACTGATATTATGAATCACCAGTAAGTCGATGGCCTCACCTGCTGGCCTTTGGTTAAAGTTAGGTGATGGAACACGCTGTGCGCCCTCAACCCAGCCATCAATCAATTGCATATCTACTCCTGTTTCAAGAGCGTCCGATTATGCATGGTCTGTTTTGCAATGGGAATGCTATAAATTTCATCCAAGTGATTAACAACGGCGAAGTAGAGTAAAAGCCGACAACGTGGTCGAATGACCCGCCCTCAGGCTTCCTCATTCTCCCGTCTACCGCTGCGCGTCTAAAAACTACAACTCAACATCCTTTCCACGCAAATTGGTAATAATCGATTCAAGTGCGCGATCAAACAGCAAGCCATCGTTTAAGACCTGCAAGCTGCCGCGACGCAGCTCAATCGCGAGTCCCATCTTGCTCTTTTCAGCAACTTTAACACCCGACCGATTAACAAAAATGTACTTTCCTGTCGCCTTGATAACCGCGGCTAGCTTACAGCGCTCCGAGCGACCTTCATTATGAAACTCAAACCAGCAGCCGACCGAGAAACGCGATACCTGCTGCACAAAGGGGTCGTTTTCATCTACTTCGACGGCCGCTGTATCGGGAGATGCCAAAACAATTTCTTCTACATGCTCGTCGTCTACACGGCTTTCTGCAGCCACTTCACTTTTGGCTTCTACCGCAGCTGAGGTTTCATCTTTGGTCTGCGCAGGCGCCTCTGCAATCGCTTGACTTTGCTTCTGCTCAAGTGCCGCGAAGTCCGCTTCCAACTCAAGTGTAGATTCGATCAGATCAGCAATTGCCTGATCCTGCTCCTCATGCATAGCTTGATCAACTACTGCAGAAGCCACTGATTCATCTTCTACCGGGAGCTCTTGCGACACCTGAAGCTGTTGTAAAACAGCCACGTGATACACCTCGATTTGCTTCAGCAGGTCACGAGTGCGGAATTCATCAAACGACACCTCTTTTAATCCCGCGCGTAAACCTGTCATAACACCGGGAATCAACCCAATCAGTTGATCTCGGGCACTATCGTCATCACGATCAGGGTCCACTGTCCAAACAAGTTCGTCCACCAAAGCGCACGCCTTGCTCCATTCAAGCCCCTGCTCCCCCCCTTTAAGGTAATGAAGCACCATGTAGTTGCTCCAACCTTCGCGTAGCAACTCAATAACACCCTGTGGGACTGAGCGCTTGGCAAGCACCTGATTAAGTTTTTGCTCAACTGCCGCTTTAGCCAATTCGCTAGCAGCCTTACCTTTCTCGCAGTCTTTTGTTCGCTGCTCAACTAATTGTCCACGGCGTTTCTCGACATCCATGAAAGCCGAAAATTCCTGCTGCAATTCAGCAAACAACTCAAGATCATTGTCGAAGTCATTAAGAACCGTATCAACAATGCCACTAATTTTATCTTTAAGCCGATCGACTTTCCCTTCAGCCACCTCATTCCAGCCAATAGCTGCAGAGGCTATTTCATTCAACAATTTACGCGCAGGGTGCCCGCCTTTATTAAAAAAGTTTCGATCCATTATCGCCACTTTCAAAATAGGAATTTGTAAGCGCGCGATCAGCGCCTTCATTGTCGGTTGTAGCTGGCGATCATCAAGAATAAATTCGAACAGCATAGATACAAGATTAATTACATCCGAGTCCATTTCGGAATAATTTGCCGTACAGGAATCACCCGCCAGGTTCTGGTCCAGCAAGGCCCTGAAGTCTATCAGCGCGCGGCCGGTGCTCTGGCTAACCAAGGCTATATCTGAACCCTGCACCTTCGACAAAGCGCCTACTAGCTCACCCTGCGAATAAAACGCTTCAGATAAAGTGGGCGGCTCTGCATTTTGCCCCCCAACCCCGGCTTCACCTTGGTGCATCAAATTGCGCAGCTCTTCGAACCGGGGGGCTGCGTAGTGCTGGTCACCTTGGTAGTAACTGGCTTCGGTCAGTGTTGGTACGACATCTTCGTCCGATAAATAGTTAGACGCGGCAGCCGAATCTTCAGCGGGCTGATTCCCCTTCGTATTACTACTAAGCTGAGGCGCCCCACGCTGCTTCAGGCCCATACGATATTTTTTCATTTCGGGAATTACGCCTTGCTGAACTAACAACTGATTTGCTTCAGCATAAACCTGAATCATTTCAGCAAGCACATACTTCTCAAACAACTTAAGTACAACTAGTCTGGCCCGAATACCGACATCCAGCTCCGAACATGCATCGACAAAAGACTCACATAAAACTTCCGGGCTGGCTGGCGCAAGTTCTGAGTTGGCTGCACCGATCGACCCACTCACACCCATCAGAAAGCGAACACGCTCTGCAAGGTCATCCAATACTGCGCCGCAGTTCCCGCGAATTCGCGACACCATTCCTTCAACGGCAACCTTCATTTCCAGATCATCATTATCGACCAAACTAACGTCATCGAGGTTATCGCAGCGCAATCCCGCTTCTTTAGTATCTGGTTCTATATTACCCAATTCGTTGAATGACTCGATAAGCCCCTTGAGCACGTTCGTTGCGATGTGCTTTTTTTGCAAACGCAGCTCTCGCATGGCGTCAAAATAGAGTGCCTGATCACCATTACTACCAGCCTTATCGGCCAAGGTGAATAATGCGTCGTCAGCATTATCAAATAAGGTTCTTAATAAGGAATGAACCTTACTCTTCATTGAATCGCGTAGCTTGATCAACGGAGCAGACAGGGGCTTCTGTTTGGCCTGATGATCATCAGCCGCGTGCACCCCCCCGCGAATCCCGACAACTTTTGCACTACTCATTCAAAGCTCCAATTTGTTATTTCACACGCAGGCTAGAAAATTAATTCGAAGTCCATTCAATAATGCCGCGTCAATAATTTGATCCATAAGCTCAGTATATAGCGTCAATATTTAACTGTTTGTCACATTTTGTTCTGTCGAGACTTAAGTCACAAAAATAATTGGGATAAATTCGAAGAGCCTATAAACTGGGCAACTACTCAGGATTGCGAGCTAACGAGATGAATGAACCCCAGACGACACAAAAAACAGGCAAAATCATGATGTATATTGCATGGATTTTTGGCCTGTTATTACTCACTCAGTTTTTTGGCGCCTGGGAAGCCGAGCAAATCAACCCTAACCAAGCGCCAGAGTCGCAGCAGGCCAACGGCAGAGTAGAAGTTGAATTAAAGCAAAATCGGCAAGGTCACTACATGGTTAGCGGTACAGTCAATAAACGTAGCGCACAGTTTATGCTGGATACAGGAGCCACAGACGTCGTTATACCCGCTGACTTAGCCAATTTTTATAAACTACCGGTGCAAGGCCAGACGCTCGGCGTCACTGCTAATGGCATTGTAGAGATGCAAGCCACTACCCTCGAAGAAATTAGCATTGGTGAAATTAAGCTTTATAATGTGCGCGCCAGTATTAACCCAGGCATGGAAAAACAACACCCTATTTTGCTTGGCATGAGCGCATTGCGACAATTAAACCTGAACCAGAACGGTAACACGCTGACGCTAATTCAGAGCAACTAGAGCAGAGCAAGCGAGCTCTTGCCCAAAAACAAACTTACCTGCATGGCGACGTAAGAAAAACACACTAAAAACAGTCTACAAAAATGAGATTTAAATGAGCATTGACCTCTCGCAGCCCGAAATTGCCAAACAAATAGCCACACATGTCACGTACGCATTGCAGGAAGACCTTGGCTCCGGGGACATAACCGCACAACTGATACCGGCCGACAAACAAGCCAGAGCGCAGGTGATCACTCGCGAAGCAGGCATCCTATGCGGAACACGCTGGGTCAATGAAGTATTTGAACAAGTGCAAGCAAGCTATGATTCATCCCTATCGATAGACTGGCACGTTAAAGATGGCGACACGCTAATCCCAAACCAAGCGCTATTTAGCCTAAACGGCCACGCTCGGACTATTCTTAGCGGCGAGCGAGCTGCCTTGAATTTTCTACAAACACTATCGGGAACAGCCACCACCAGTAGTGAGTACGCCAAGCGAGTAGCCCACACTGAAGTTAAACTGCTAGACACACGTAAAACCCTGCCGGGGTTTAGGATGGCACAAAAATATGCTGTAGCCTGCGGTGGCTGCCACAACCATCGAATCGGGCTCTGGGATGCCTTTTTAATCAAAGAAAACCATATTATGGCTTGTGGGGGAATCGCTCAGGCTGTTGCCTCTGCCAAGCAACTCGCCCCGGGCAAGCCCGTCGAAGTCGAAGTCGAGTCGATAAAAGAGCTGGAGCAAGCTTTGGCAGCACAGGCGGACATTGTCATGCTCGACAATTTTTCACTCGACGACATGCGCCTGGCAATATCTATTACCCGCAAACAAGCCAAGCTCGAAGCCTCGGGAGGCATTACCCTCGACACACTCGTAGCAATCGCAGAAACAGGCGTCGATTACATATCAATCGGGGCATTGACCAAAGACTGCAAATCGCTGGACTTATCTATGCGCATCAGCATGTAAAGAGGCTCACCTCCCCACTTAACACTTTGTAACATTTAGATACAGAATGTTTCACACGCGATTCGAGCTTGAATATAAACTGACTTACCGGATGCAGACAGCACAGGTAAACCAAACGCCCTCGCTACAGCTATCGCCAGTTTATAAGGAAGTGAATTTTGTTACGCGTTTTGCTCAAGCCCAAACACCGACTTACTGATGTAAGCTGTGTCACTTTGTTATACACACCTAACTCCCCCGAAAGCATAAACGAACGGCGTCAAGCACCCGATTTAAAGCGCCTTAACCGGCATTACTTAATGTGTCCCGCCTTAGCCGGATAGAAACAATGCCACTTTACCCGCCCCAAGCAATATGACACCAAGCAATAAAAAAACAGAAAACATGATGAGCCCTTTGGGTATTGGCGGGCAATACCTGTGTATTATTGTAGCCCTTGTGTTATTGCAATACGGCCAGCAAGCGCTTAGCTCAAGCAGGTTGATAGATGCCGAATTCAGCCTTGTTCCGGGCCTCGCTCTGGCATTTTGCTTTCTATGGGGCCGACACCTTGCACCACCCATTTTCGTCGCAACACTCATACCCTCTTTGGCACCCGCCTTTTTTGATGGCGGATTCGAACACAGTGTACTGCAGAACGGAAGCTTTGTTGCCTTTTCGGTATTCTATGCATTCTGTATCACCCTGCAGACCTTAATTATTTATGTGGCTTTCCTGCAGAGCGAGCCACGCGAGCACCACACAGCGAACAGCAAGCGCTATTTGTATGTCGTAATGATTTCAGGCTTTGTAACGCTTATTTCAGCTTTTGCAATTCATCTTAGCTACAAGGTATTTTTCGATCAGAAAGTACTCGAAACCGGGCCTATCGTCAGCCTTATCATCAGCAATCTGTTAAGCATTATGGTGTTTGCACCACTGGTAGCACGATTCACTCAAACCCATACTAAAAGACGCCAACACCCCCCAGTTATAGAACAGTTTTCGTGGGCAATGAGCGCATTTTTAACAGCTTATTTTGGGCATAGCACCCAGGAACTTCTTTTGGTCCCTATGTCGCTGCTGCTGATGTGGGCTTCGGTAAGGTTTTCTCCACGCGAATGCGCCTGGGCAATATTTACCGCCACCATCCTCCTGCTACCCTTATTGGTCGACTTCGAAGCTCCCTCAGGCAAAACACTGCTGACCGATATTACGGCCGGATATCTCAGGCCTGCCGTATGGCTAGTTATGATTGGTGCCGCTCTGTATTTCAAACTCTTACTCAGCGACTGGCAAATGACTGAAGCGCGTTTAAAAGAGCAGCTACTAATCCAGACGCAAAGCCTGAACCTTGCCAACCAAGAATTAAAGGACGAAGTGTTTGTCAGACAGCAGGCCGAGT
>JBFJVR010000013.1:0-14681 GCA_041624095.1 Oleiphilaceae bacterium | reverse complement strand
CGGACATATCCGAATGAATACGTCCGCACTTCTAGCTTCTAGCTTCTAGCTTCTAGCTTCTAGCTTCTAGCTTCTAGCTTCTAGCTTCTAGCTTCTAGCTTCTAGCTTCTAGCTTTCAAACGATCATAGGTATATTTAGCCGGGAAGATAGCTAGCTCTACACCGCTTTTAACCAGTTTTTCTGCCGTATCAATGAGCGCATCAGCTTTAGCTTTACCTGATTCGAATCGCGCCGTGACACTGTCCAGCTCACCTTCCAAGCGTTTCTGCCCAGCGAACATCGCCGCTATAAGAGTATGGCGGTTGATCTGATTATCGACGCCAATTGCGTCCAGCTGATAACCCAAAGCATCGACCTGCAGCATCAAGCTGTCGAGCGCAGTTTTAATATTTTTTTGCATCATCCTGAGTATCTCCGTTAGGACCGTCAATGGCCACAACAATACGAGTAATCTTTAGGTGGTTCAACCTAAGAAATGCTCTATCAACAACAAATATTCTACCTAAGTGTCACCCTCTTTTTCATACTTTATTTCGCTTATATACCACACGAAAGTGCCCGCTTCGGTTATTACTACTGCTTCGTCATCAACTTGTTTTTTAAGTAAGGCTCGGGCCATCGGTGAATCGACGGAAATATAGTCTTTGCGCCCAAAAATCTCGTCATAACCCACGATACGAAAACGCTTGGTTTCTTGCTCGTCGTTCTCTATTTCGACCCAGGCGCCAAAAAATACTTTACCCTCCTGATCGGGGTGGTAATCAACTACCTTCAGGTTTTCGATACTCTTACTGAGATAGCGCACACGACGGTCTATCTCACGCAAGCGCTTCTTATTGTATTGATAGTCTGCATTTTCACTGCGGTCTCCAAGGCTCGCCGCCCAGGTTACTTTTTTGGTGATTTCGGGCCGTTCTTTACGCCATAAATAATCCAGCTCCTTTTTTAGTTCATCCATTCCTTGTCGCGTAATAAGCGGTGTTCTCATTGTATCTTCAACCTTAATGTACTCCGTAACATGCCAAATTTACTCATTTGAACCATGCAAAGCGCATATAAACCCCAACATTGAGACGTTTTACGCGGTTCGGCAAGTGATTATAATTTAGTATATGGCCAATATTTATGGGGAAGCCAATATGTTTACCGGTTTTAGAGTGATGATCGTCCTGAGCTGTATGTCGCTATGCCTCCCGTCAGCGCTGGCGGAGAGCGGAGACGAATATGACTTTGAACTTGATTTCGGCATAAAGCAAAAATCGACAATCGAAAACTTTCCCTTGCAGGAAGTAGGGCAGGATACACTGTCGGACGCGGCGATAGCCGGTGCCTTACGCTCAACCAACGCTGGTAACGCCGACCAGTCAGGTAAGCCCGCTTACGCAGAGCAAAATGAAGTCAGCGAAAAACAAAAGAAAAGTGAGCTGGACCTTGATCGCGAAAAAGTGAGATTAGAAGACTTGGTGCAGACTATCCCCTCACTCCCGCCAAGCGTTCAATTTGACCAACAGCCTTTTAGTATGCCGAATGGCCGCATGGTCAATAACAACAATAGCGCCTTCGAGCGTCCTTAAGATTTTTCCTAGATAAGCGGTTTATTCATTCATTCAGTCTTTTTTACGCTCTGGGTAAGCAGCCGTTGCCAATGTTTGTTTGAAAAACTTAAGTGCGATCAAACCGATAACTAGCCCTGAAATAGACCCGTAAAAATGCGAATCTATTGCTACTGCTCCACCAATCAAATGTTCTGTTTGTGCTGTGTCACCCCAAGGTGACTGCTCCCAAAACACCTTAAAAATGATTGCTGTTAATGCAATGAGCGATATGAGGGGTGAGACCTGGTAGCCCTTTATTAAATAGTAAATGAGATAACCATGAAGTGCGCCTGAAAACCCCACATACCAAATTAAATCAGGGCTAAACAGATAGATGCCGAGCGCCGTACCAGCGATGCAAAAGACCAAGGCGACACTGTCATTTTTAATTGATAATTCTTGCTGGAAGATCAGTGTCGTTAGTGCCAGTCCCGACAAATTTAAAAACGCGTGGGCCCAGCCTAAATGGACTAGGTGGCCAGTGAATAATCGCCACCATTCGCCTGCGTTAATCGCATTTCGGTCGTAGCCTAAAAGTTCGGAAGCCTTAGGTTCCAAGGCTGCGAGTAGAAATATGAGCAAGAAAAGACCGGTATTAAGTGTACCGGTTTTCCATTTAACCACGCTGTTTAGTGACATATTCAAAAAGACTAAATGGCTCTGTAAGCAAGCATCGCACCGGCGACGTTTATGAAACCAGCACTAGTCGCTGATTCCACATAAGCGATAACTTTAGCATTTTGTCCCTATCGGGTGCACTTATCGTGGCTTACGGTAGCGATAAGTCGCAAATATCTATACACGCGCACTAAAAGTGAAACGCCTCATATTGAGCAATACAGCGATCCACAGCAACCAGAAAATGGAACCACCGCCGCTACTTCCTGAGGGAAGCGTTGTGGATGCAGGAGCCGGCTGCGCCACGCCCCCAGGGTCCACAACAGTGCCATTAGCCTGTCCATCAGCATCATTGGCTCCGCCATCTTGGATTAGCATCATCAAACAATAATGGCCCTCGGTGAGTCCCTCCTGATAAGCAGCGTCACCAGGTGAGGGGCACACACCGGCTTCTCCGGCGCTTGAATAAAGTTGGTTATTGGCATCAATCGTAAAATTCTGCCAACCGTAAACTGGATGGAGTTTACGGTAAGTGGCATCTGCAGGAATCGCCTGTTGAAGTGGAACAACAAGCTGCACACTACTACCTATTGGCAAGACATCACGAATTTCAAAATCAACTAATCCGCCGACCCTGTTAAAACCTGCATCATTGCCAAATTGCGTAAACAGCTCACTATCGGAGAAAGTTTCAGCGCTAAGCAGTGCGCCGCCATCGGCATTCTGCAACGCAAGCGTACCCAATAATAGCGACGGGCCGTATTCAACTTGCATTAGGTAGCTGTTATCAATGTCGCCGGTACTTCCCACCTGTTGCTGCAACCAGCTTGAACCTTCGAACTGGTCAAGGTAATCGGCAATACCATCAAAATCCGAATCCCGATAACCCTCTGCCAGATCACTGATGCCGTCACCATCTGAATCTACACTGGCCGACAGAGTCGGTTCACTTTGGATCACTCTCAGGTTGAGCGTCGCACTCACTGTTTCACTTGGCACGCCGTCATCCGTCACGCTCACTTCGGCTGTATAAACTCCGCTACCAACATTTGCCGGATCAAAGGTCAATGTCTTCGGGTTGTTATCGCTGTCTGCCAGTAAATTGTTCGTTGCGCTCCATTCAAATGTATGGGAGTCGTCGGGATTTAAATCGTCGACTGCAACACTAATTATCACTGGACCGGCTGCCACACTCACGGTTGTTACCGGCTGGCCGTTTTGTTCTGCGCTCAGCCTTAAACGTGGTGCTATATTGGCTTCGGTAATGCTCACTCGGTGTTGCGCGTTCTTACCCATCACCGCGTTAGCCGGGTCGCTTAAGGTGACGATGAGTTGCTCATCATTTTCAGCGATCTGATCGTCAAGTATCTGTAACACAAGCTCAGCTTTAAGGCCTTCTCCAGTACCTTCTTCAATCACCAGCGTTCCTTCGATCGCAGTGGATTGTTCGGTGACATTGGAGGCATGAGAAAGCGCATAGTCTGCCCCGTCGACCGTACCGCCAATACTATACGGAATAAGTACGGGGTAGACCGGCGCCTCGCCAGTTAAGGTCGCGGTCACCGTCACAAGCGCGCCTTCGCTGCTGGTTTGAGTTTTGCTCAACATAAGTTGCGGATTAACAAGAATCGTCTGCGATGCTATCGTCCGGTTGCCTGCTGAGTCTTCGGCTAACCAGTTAATCAGATGGCGCCCCGGTGGCAAGTGAGAACGGCCCAAATTAGTTACCGCTACGCGGCCGTCGACATTATCATTGGCACTAATATTCGTTGTAGGAACGGCGGTTAAGGGGCCACTCGCATCCAGAGTAATTTCAGTGCTTAAGCTAATCACCGGTGATACGATATCGCTGGCGCTAAGATATTCGTTCAGATTCGTCACGCCATCATTATCTGCGTCGAGACCCGCATCGGCTGCATTATTCGGGTTGAGCGCGTGATCGACTTCCCAGCCATCAGGCATGCCGTCATAGTCACTATCGGCATTATTTGGATCAGTCTGAGCCGCGTGCTCTTCAAGGTTAGTCAAACCATCATTATCCAAATCTTCAATCGCATCACTTGCGTTTTGCGGATCCAGACCGTTTTGAATTTCCCACTCGTCGGGCAGGCCATCGCCGTCACTGTCGGCAGTGGCATTCAGTGCGGGCGTTACAAAACTCACAATCTGGCTACTCACGGTTTCTCCGAGTAGATTGAAAGCCGCCACCCGGGCATAGTAAATCGTCGCTGGATCAAGCTTGGCTAGCGTGACCTGATGGTAGACCTCAGGGTCGATATTGGCTTCTTTGTCCAACAGCGCGTCAAGCTTGGTACCATAACTTACCTGACCAAATGTCGTATGCGAAGTAGTCCACTGAATCACAGCAGAACTTGTTGAGACCGTGCTAATAGTGGGTTGCTGGGCAAAACCGGGTAGCTGTATATCAATCAGGCTGCCAGAATCAAAACTAATGGTTTGCGCTGGGGTTTGGTTACCTTCTATATCGGCCAACACATAACGCAGCTCATAATCGCTGTTGGAGGCGAGTCCTTGCAGCACCATCAAGTGCGACTGTGTGGGTTCTTGCGTGCCGGCAGCCTGCCAATTGCTGCTACCCGCCAAACGATACTCCACCCATGCTGCCGATGGTTCATCTGTCAGCAGTTTCAGTGTCGCTATTTCGCCGAAACTCTCAAGCTGTGGTGTTTCAGTGAGCACGGGTGGCAGAGTGTCAGCATCATGGGTATTAGTCGTGATGTTATTGATGGTCACGGAACTCGTGCCAACATTTGGATCTGACACGCCTGCGCCGGTGACTACGCCACTATCGATCACCTGGCTGGCGGTATAGCCATGGTGGTCAGTCGAATAAGCCGTACACAGATAGCTTGTACCCGCTTGCAAGCCAGTGAGGGTCAGTGTGTGCTTTTTAGTTCGTTTCGCATTGCTTACTTCTAACGTACCGGATTCACCGGTACATACCAGACGGGCATCGGCATTAACATCGGTCACCCAGTAAACCGTTAAGCGACTATCGGTCAACTTAAGAATGTCGACCTCCGACATAAAGTGCGGATTACCCTGATGCCCACGCACTTTAGTTCGGAACGACATGATTTCGCTCATCGCCAGATTACCTTCAGCATCGGAGGTCTGCACCTGGAAGTAGTAAATCGTGTCGGGCTGTAAACCCGTAACCGGCAGATTGTGGAAGGTTTTCAATCCGTTTTTAGATTCGCTTTGATCCAGCGCATCGACTGAGGTGCCGATTACCAAACGCGTCGTAGCGGGTTCGCTGGTATTCCATCGAATCACCACACTTTGATGGGTGATATTCTGGATCAGGGGCGCACCGATGATAATCGGCTGTTCAGTATCAGGCAGCGCCAAGGTGGTAAAGCTGATGGGCTGACTTGTGGTGGGGCCATTACCGTTCCTGTCGGTCGATGAGACCGTCAGAGTGTATGTGGTCTCCGGCGTCAAATCGGCCAAGGGCATCGCATGTTGCTTCACATAGTTGGCATCGCTGACCACGTGGTATTGCGTACCATCATTGTAGGATACGCCGCTGGTGGAGGCTTCATCAGTGGTCCAGATCACCGTTGCGTGGGTAGCTGAAATATCGATCACCATCGGTATCAACTGGATCACCGGCGGGGTCACATCAGGTGCAGGTAGGGTAGTGACGACCAAGTCTTGGCTTACCGTCGGACCATTATCTTGTTCATCAGTGACTTCGGCGATAACCGTGTAGGCGGTGTGCGGGTTGCGTCCATCAATAAGCAGTTGGTGACAGAGCGCCAAGTCAGAAAGCGTGAATACTTCGCTATCCACAGTGATAAAGCCGCTTACCGGCTCATCGGCACACAACGACAGATTGAAGCGATCATGCGTGATATTCGACGCATTGGGGCCTTCGAGTATTAATGGCGCTCTAAAATCAGGAGTAGCCAAGGTCGTGAAACGGGTACTGGAGGTTTCCGTAGCGCGGTCGTCCTTATCCACTGAATGCACGTCTGCCAAGTATAGGGTTTGCGGATCAAGATCGGTCAAGACGACACTGTGTTCGGTGGTGAGTGCTGTAGTCTCATAACGTCGACCGTTTGATACATCCACTACACTGGTGCCGGGTTTATCGGTCAACCATTCGACCACGGCAGAGTGATCGGTAATATGTTTCACATAGGGGCCTGCAATGATAGTCGGCACGGCAAAATCGCTGTGAATTAGCCAGATATCTTCGCTGGTTTCCTGCGTGATTGTGTGACTCACATTGGTGATGGCAAAACCTGAAAGGGCAGGCGGATTAAGTGAAATATCGGTGGCTTGATGAGTAAACAAGCCAAAAGCAAACTCACCATTGCTGTTGGTAATTGCATTGCTATTGGCACCGTCTCCGGTGTTTTCCATATAGTAGCTCAGCGAGTTTTCCGAATAGGCGTGATCAATTCTCAATTTGACGCCAGGAACGATGACACCATTGGCATCCAGCGCCTTACCCGATAAAACGGATATCGGCAAGGTTACGTTAAGCGACTTATTGGCGAAGACGCTTATATTCTTTGGCTGATAATAGACCGCAGCAAAGTCGGGCACAGGGTAAGTAGGACTGAGCTCCGTCCCGTCAACCTGATTTACCGCTTGCAGATAGGGCCGCAGCTGGTAATTTCCCGCAGCCACTTTAAATTCGAAGTAACCGTTGTTATCAGTCAGCACCGGAGCATCAGCAAGTTGGCGATTACTCTGGTTGTGTACCGTGATCATCGTATTGTCGATCGGATTGCCCTGTTCATCTCTCAGATAACCAGATAGAGAAAACGGCTGATTCAAGACAAAGGTGTCGGTGGTATCTTCAGTGATGACATAATCGCTGATGAGTGTGGCGCTCACCACTTTGTTGCTGAGCGGCGGAACAAAATTGAGATCTATTTCCTGATCGGTAAATAGCGCCAGTGTAAACTCGCCATTCGTATCGGTAAGGGCATGCGTCACCAGCGATGTTCCCTGACTCTCTAAGTAATAACCTGACTCTGCGTTGCCATTTTCTTTATGCGTAGTATGGCTGATAGCCACCCGCGTATTTGCAAGCGGTGAGCCGTTTGCATCGGTGGCTGTGCCGCTTAAAACTGCTAGGGGTAAGACAAGATCTTGTTGCGTTGCCCCAGCGACTTCGACATTTTCTTCAGCGTATAAAACCGTCGCAAAATCCGGTAGTGGATAAGTCGGCCTTTGCGCTTCGCTACGACCAAATGGATTGAGGTGGGGTTTAATTTTATAACTGCCAGTTTCAACCTGGAACTGATATAAACCACTGGCGTCGGTGTAAACCGCCTGACCCACCTGATCTCCGCTGTCTTGCTGATGTAAACTCACCTTCGTATTATCAATCGGGCGGCCTTGGGTATCTTGTAACACACCAGAAAGAGACACACCCTCTACCAGAGTAAAGGTTTCACTCGCGTCAGCTACCAAGCTGTAATCACTAAGCGTAGTGACAGCAAGGTCAGTTCGATTAGCAGGAGGGGTCAATCTTATATCGACTAGCTGATTGGTAAACAGGGCGAATTCAAAGTTGCCGCTGGCATTGGAAAGCGCGTTACTGGAAGCATTGAGCGCATAATTCTCAAGATAATAATCCTCGCTTGCACTTGAGTACTGATGGCGAATCATTATTCCAACACCTGCAACGGGGTTACCTAGGCTGTCCAGCGTCTGACCAGACAGTAATGCAAATGGCAGGGTGATATCCAGAGAGGTATCTGCGTCCACTTGAATGTTTTGTGGGACATGAAAAATAGCGGCGTAATCGGGCACTGGGTACTCCGGTATGACGGGAGTCCTCGCGGGGTTAAATACATCCACTAAGGGTCTTAACTTATAGGTTCCGGGTGCGACCGAAAACTCAAAGTAACCCAGTTCATTGGTGCGAACGCTATTGCCCACCTGCTTACCGGTGGTCTGCTGGTGCAGGCTAACGAGGATATTGTCGATCACCCGCCCCTGACTATCTTTCAGATAACCAGACAAGGTTAAGGCGTCACCAATCAAGGTAATTAAATGGACCACGTCACGATCAGCTACGCGAATCGTTTGGAGCGTTGGCGTGCCTAAACTAGAATCGGCTGGTGGAGTGACGCCAATAAAATAGTCGGCAGCTCGGATGTTTTCAAACAAATACGCTCCGTCAGCCGATGTGGTAAGCGAACTTAAAAACTGTTTTTGCGCGTTGTAAATGGCCACTTCTGCACCGGCAACAGGCACACCCTCGCCGTTAACGATGCCACTCAGCGATATGCCTACGGGTGCTACTGGTGGCGGCGTTATAATTTCGGGAAGGTCACACGCATTGCCGATACCGTTATTATCACGGTCGGCTTGATCTGTATTGGGGATTAACGGGCAATTATCGACCTCATCCAGAATGCCGTCGTTGTCCTTATCATTCTCAATCACTATTGGCGTATCACAAACATCGCCCAAGCCGTCTTCATCGCTGTCCAGTTGATTGGCATTGGGAATCAAGGGGCAATTGTCTGCTGCGTCCAGTACACCATCATCGTCATAATCATCGTCTGAAACTAGCGGCGTATCGCAAGCATCGCCGATGCCGTTATTGTCTCGATCGGCTTGATCTGTATTGGGGGTCAGCGGGCAATTATCGTCACTGTCCGGTACACCATCATCATCATAATCATTCGCCACCACTGGGGTATCACAAACATCTCCCAGGCCATCATTGTCGCTATCGGCTTGGTCGGCGTTGCTGATCTGCGGGCAATTATCGTCATCGTCCAGCACACCATCATCATCATAGTCATTATCTGAACCAAGCGGCGCATCACAGGCATCGCCAAGACCGTCACCGTCGCTGTCAGTTTGATCGGGGTTGGAGGTCAATGGGCAATTATCAACATCGTCCAGCACACCGTCATCGTCTTGATCATTATCGGTGACCGACGCGTCACACGCGTCGCCTAAACCATCATCGTCACTATCCACCTGGTCGGAATTCGCATTAACGGGGCAGTTGTCGACGCTGTTTAGAACGCCATCTTTGTCAAAGTCGTTGTCGATAAGCTCGGGCGTATCACAGGCATCACCTGCTCCGTCCTTATCGCTATCGTGTTGATCTGGGTTCGGCGTTAAGGGGCAGTTGTCTACCTCATTTGAAATACCATCACTGTCAAGATCGTTGTCAAAATGAAGGGTGGTGAAGTTGACGGTTTCACTGCTGGTGCGTTCGCCAAGAATATTAAACGCGTCGACCTGCACATAATAAACCGTATTGGGGTCGAGATTTTTCAAATCGAGGTTGTGGATATTCAGGATCTGAACATCTGCCTGACTATGCACCAGATTAGTTGGCACTATGCCGTAACGAACATTACCCGACGATGGCTCCCGTGTTTGCCAACTAACGGTTGCGCTGTTTTCACTAATATTGCTAATGACCGGCTGCGAGGCAAAAATCGCGTCGGGGATTTCTTCAGGCGCTAGGGTAGTAAAATTACCGACTGAGCATTGTGCGCTGTTGCCAGCGACATCGGTCAAGGTGATCTGTTGTTCGTACTCCGTTTCAGGAAGCAGTCCACTTAACAACAGTGCGCCCTGAGCCGACAAATCGAGCGTGCCGCTTTGCATCCAGTCAGCGCTATTCTTCTGACGATAATTTATAACTACGGTAGCGAGTTCATTTGAACTCCAGCTAATTTGCGCAGAATCTACAAAGCCAGTTGCCGCTGGTTCTGCGCTGCAAGCTGGCGCTTGAGTATCCGCTATTACTGCCGTGCTTCCTCTTAAGGCAGCGCTAACCCGATTACCTGCGATATCTGATGAATACACGCTACAGGAGTAGTTTGTGCTGGCATCTAAACCAGTCAGGGTAAGCAGGTGTGATTTAACCCGCTGAGAATCACTGGTTTCGAAAATACCATCGCTAACTTGCTCAGCTTCACACACCAATCGGCTATCGGCATCAAGATTGGTTTGCCAACTGACCGTGAGTGAATTGGTAGTGGCATTTTCAATATCGGGGCCTGCGGTAACCTTAAGCGCTATCGGTATAGCCCCAGATTTAAGCGTCTTAAACGAAAGTACCTCGCTCGTGACAGTATTGTCAGCGAGATCAGTGGACTCAACCTGGAAAAAATAAATCGTATCGGCGAGCAGCTCAGTTACTGGCACCCGATGCTCGGTATCAAACCCAGTAAGACTAAACCTTTGATCAAGCGCATTATCCGCTAGCCCCAATAGAACCGAGTCGGACGCAGATTCATTGCTTGTCCACAGAATATCTGCGCTGTTGGTGGTGATATTTTCTACAAAAGGGCCGGCGATTATGCTTGGTGCGCTGGAGTCAGGAAAATCTAAGGTGGTGAACTCGACTGCTGCGGACTGACTCGGGCCATTGCCAGAGGCATCGGTGGATAAGGCGGCCAAAGTATACCGTGTACTAGCGCTTAACCCACTTAAGTAAATAGTGTGAGTCGTCACTAGCGCTTCGTCTTGGAGCGAATTGTCGCTGCTACCATCAGAATAAGAGACACCGCTGGTCGACGCTTCATTGGTGGTCCAACGCACTATCGCGGTCGATTGGCTAATGTCAGTCACGATGGGCCCAGTGATCTCCGGTGGCAAAATATCCGGCTCAAATAGCGTAGTGACCCTTAATGGTTCGCTGCTAACCGGACCATTGCCGGCAATATCAGTGATTGCAACATACACACTGTATTGGGTGAGCTGCACTAAACCGGAGACAACAAACTGATGGCAGACCGCCGCACTATCCAGATTAAGATTTGTGCTATCGCCGGTAGCTGTCTGCTCAACACTAATCACGCTCGTCACTGGCTCGTTGGCGCAAAATGAAACGGTAAATTTATCGTAGTCGATCGAGCTAATGCTTGGCCCGCTAACAAAACTGGGTAAGGTCGTGTCGGGTATCGTTAAGGTTCTAAAATTAGCAGGCAGGGGCGTAGACCTTAAGCCATTATCATCGGTAGACGAAACCGCAGTGGAGTAATCGGTAGCGGCGGTTAAGCCTCTGAGCAAGACAGAATGCTTTGTCGTTAAGGTATCCTGAGTAAGGGTAGTACCGCCGGCAACCACCACCTCACTGTTGGCGGCTTTATCGGTCTCCCATTCGATCACAGCTGAAGCGTCAGTGATGTTTTTTACGATGGGCCCAGAAATAATGTTTGGCGGTGCTAGTTCAACGGGTGGTATAGCGTCGGTAGTGAAACTAAGGATATCACTACTGGTCATCACGCCTTCGGAGTTGAAGGCGTCGACTTGTAAAAAATAGCGGGTGTCAGCTTGCAGATTATTTAAAACAAGCCCATGAGACCTAAGAAAATCAGGGGCAGATTCCACTTCATTCAGCGCACTGTCTGTCAGGCCAAAGCGAACTTGGCCACTGGAGGCGCGCTCAGTTGACCAGTTCACCACTGCCGAAAACGTTGCGATATCGCTAACGAAAGGCTGGATAGAAAATGCCGGTGCGGGGACTTCTGGCGTGGTGGCTTCTGTACCTGAATTAAATTCGCCCAAATTACAATTAGCACGATTACCCACGGCATCACTCAGGCTGACTTGATACTCATAATCCGTATCGGGTGACAGTCCAGATACTAAGCCAAAACCTGTAAGGCTTAATTCAGAGTGACTAGTTTGCAACCAATCGTTTGTTCCTTTTTCACGGAAGTAAAGTGTTGCAGTGGCCAGCTCATCACTTTGCCAGCTGATCTCGGCAAAGTTCACAAAACCTGCCGCACTGCTTGGTTCAATACAAACAGGAGCAGTCGAATCAACTTCTTCAGTGGTTAATGCGCCGATCACTTTGCTGGCGACCTTTCCTTCAATATCCGTTGAATAGATCACACAACGATAGCCGGTATTAAACGCTAAACCGATCAGCGTCAACATGTGATTTTTACTGAGTTCCACTTTATTGACTTCACTAATGCCGCTGCTGGACTCACAGACCAAACGGCTATCAGCATACAAATTGGTTCGCCAGCTTAGCGTGATGCTGTTGCCTGTCAGTCTTTCGATTACAGGCTGAGAAATAATGTCCAAATCACTCGTCGAAACAGCTGCGCGAGTAGTGAATGAACTGACGCTCCCAGTTGTTTTATTACCGGCGAGATCACCAGATTCAACCGCAAAATAATAGGTCGTTGCGGGTAGCAGGTTGGTAGCGCTTAGTTGATGCTTGGTCGACAAACCGGGTGAGGTTTCTACCCGACTCAGCTTATCGACCTCTGTGCCAAGGTAAACCACAGTCGAAGAAGATTCATCAGTGCGCCAGCTTATCGTCGCACTCGTATTTGAGATATCTTCCACTAAGGCACGGCCAATCATTATTGGCGCAGCGGTATCGGGAGCAGACTCGGTTACAAACTGGCTTGCTTGAGATTGTACAACACTGTTGCCAGAAGCGTCTGAGGAAGCAAGCGTTAAATAATACCTTGTACTTGCAGCTAAACCCGTGATCTGGACCGAGTGTTGAGTCACCAGAGTCGCCTCGTTTTGTACGCGATAGTTCGTACCGTCATTAAACGAAACGCCGCTGCTTGCCGGTTCGTTTGTGGTCCACTTCACAATGGCAGCCGTGTCCGAGATATCGGTAATACTAGGGCCCGCTGTGATGAGCGGCGGATTCACGTCGGCAGCTGCCAATGTTTTCACATGGGTGGCCACACTTGCTGTTGGGCCATTGCCAGCGATGTCACTAATCTCTGCCGAAACCGCATACGACTGATTGGCATTCAGGTCGCTAAGTGTCATTTCATGACAGCTCGAAAACGCGTTAAGGGGGTGATCCACCCCGTCAACAACAAACTTGCCGCCAACCGGCTCATTAGCGCAAAACACCATCGTAAATTGTGATTCAGTAATCGGGCTTATTCTTAGCGCTTGAAGAAACTGAGGTACTAACACATCGGCATTGTTATTAGCCGTGGTAAACGCAATATTTGCTATTGCCGCGCTATTATCCTTTGCATCACTTGTCGTAACCTGGACGCTGTAAGACGTATTCGGCTCGAGATCTGTAAGCACGACACTATGTTGGGTAAGCAACAGATCATTGGTAAAAACATCACCGCCAATTATTTGCGTCACACTGGTTACAGGTTCATCAGTTTGCCATTCGATCACTGCCGATTGGCCGGTGATATTCTTTACATAAGGCCCCGCAATAATTTTTGGATTCAATAGATCAACAAGATCAAGTTGCTGATCCAGACTTCGGGCCTGACTAATCGCAATATTTAAACGTGTGTAAGTCGCAAAGCCACTCTCACCTGGGGGTGTAAAAGTAAGATCGTAAAAGCAGTCAGCAGCGTCAGAGTAAAAGCCCGAGGCGACACAAGCGTCTGTTGAAAACAGCAACATCGTATAGTTGCCATTTATGTCGCTGCGAACACTGCCATTTCTATGACTTAAACTTTGTTGAGATAGTTCCGAAAGCGGGCCTTGGTCGGGGCCATGCCAGAGGATACTGGCTTGAATATCGACATTCGCAATAGGGGCGTGATTACTATCGACCACTTGCCCAGATAACACCACAAAATCAAACTGTATATCACGTATGGTGTCGGCATTGACTTCAAAGTCTTCGGAGGTAAGGGCAGTCTGATTTGGTGTGCCTACAAGGGAAACGTCTGACGCACTAAAATTAGCGCGCAATACATAACTACCGGGTGAAACTGTCCACGCATAGGTGCCATCAACACCGACCTTGATCGCATCGCCAACCTGAAAAAATGAACCACCGCCTAAGACTTGATGAAGTTCTACATTAACCCCTTCTATTGGGTTCCCCAGCTGGTCTTTGACCACCCCACTGAGGTTAGCTGCATGCAGCGCTAAAGAAAAAGTCGAAAATAGGAAGGTAAGGATAAACGCTGTAGCCCTGACTTTAATTAAAGCCAATAGTCTTTTACACATGCAGCCTCTCCAAAGAGAAGAATTTTTAATGTTGACGAATTAAGGGCAAGCGGTAGGACAAAACAAGATCGCGTAGCTAGCGTGCATAGCTTGTTCTGGCAACCCCGCTGTCATAGGTAAAATCACCCTTAGACCGGTAGCTTTGCGGACCTAGTCTTTCAATCTAGGCAGCCCAAATTTAAGCAAAAAACGAAAGTTCAAACTTGGTATTTGAACCCTGTAAAACTAATTGCTACATCGCGTATGTTGAAGCTTGATAAACGGTACACTAGTGCACGGGGAAACTACCAGCCCTTCCTCGTAACCAATTGTAGTAAAGCGTATACTTACGAGTTGATAGGAGGTGTAGATTAACAAAAAAGTATCACACTTTTCGAGTAGCTGTTTAAGGCTAGTCCTGATTCCATTGTTTGGCTGCCTCAACTGCTTCTACGATGGCCAGTTTTATCTCTTCTGAATAATCATCGTCGTAAATCAGAGAGCTGATAATTTGATGAAGCAGGTCTTTATTCACAACATTGTCTGCTACCCAT
>JBFJVR010000012.1:0-14941 GCA_041624095.1 Oleiphilaceae bacterium | reverse complement strand
GAGGTCTGCGCTACCTCATACCTCATGATCAATACAGCTTTAACTCTTCCTCGGTGGCAGCTCTGACTTCTATCAGGTCTAACTCGAAATACAGCGTCAACCCCGCCAGCGGGTGATTTGCATCAACAAGCACATCATCAGCTTTTACTTCTACAACTTTGACTATCTGCGCTGTATCACCGGTATTGGTTTGAAATTTCATGCCGGGTTTAACCTCTGCAACACCATCAAAAACGTGGCGCGGAACGACATTGACGAGGGCCGGGTCATGGGCCCCATAAGCCATTTCAGGTGGCACAGTAACATCTAACCTGTCACCCGCATTCCTACCCTGAACAGCTGCCAACAAGCCCGGTATTACCTTCTTGCTGTCATCCACGAAGGTCATTGGCTCGCCACCCTGCGAGGTATCAACAACTTCGCCTTCTGTATTCTTCAACCAATAATGTAAGATATAAATCTTTCGTTCAGACACTAATCACAACTCCTAACTTGAACGCTCGGCCAACCAGTCGCAACTGATCTGCCACGTATTTTTCGGTGCGCTATTGCCAGCAAACACCCCAGCATGACCACCCGGAACAACGCAAAACTCTTTATCTTGCGACGACACGATATCAAGCACTTTACGCGCCGCCCGTATGCTTACCAGTTTGTCTGACTCGCCAGCAAAGGCAAGTATCGAACACTTGATAGAATTAAACTCTGCCCGCGAATTACCTATGCGCATTTTCCCGCTGGCCAAACGATTGTTTATCGCCATATGAATGGCCATATCTCTAATGGTTTCCCCCGGATAATCGACCATGTCGTCAAACCACTTACTCATCGTCAGGCTCTCCTCAAGGTATTCCCTATCCCATAAATTCAGAAACTTCTCGAAGCTATTAATAACAGAGCCCATTGGGTTAGTCAGCTTGAATACTAAAGAAGAGGTCCAACCGGGCACATGAAAATAGCGAGCTGGGAGATCCATAAGTGAAAAATTCAACACGCTCGAAATGGTTTGCGCTGGTCGATAAATAGTAGATAAGACCTTACCAGCAACACCACTTTGATGCATATCTACCGGGCTGGCGACTGTCACCAGATTCTTTACACTTTCGTCGCCGTGGGTGGCTAAATACATCAGTGATATTAAGCCACCCATACAATAAGAAAATATCGACACATCTTCTTCATCGGAATGCGCAATCACCGCATCGAGAATCATTGGCATCCATTCCAATACATAGGTCTCCAAAGACAAGTCCGTGTGGTCTGCGGTGACATCACCCCAATCAACAAGGTAGACATCAAAGCCCTTGGCCAAAAAATACCTCACAATACTTCTGTGCGGCATCAAATCAAATATCATCGAGGTAGCCGCCAAAGGCGGCACCAGCAGAACAGGCACACGATGTTTGCCCTGCTCAACCTCCAACTCTTCACCTGCAATTTCTATTACGTCTTCGTCCAGTGCATGATAGTGACGCACAGACATAATACGGTCAGAGAAAATCACATCGTAGGGGCTGAGATTAGAAATGATAAAATTATCGGCAAACACGGTTTGCTCAATACCATTCAGTACCGACCAAAACACCTTCCCGAACAATCCCGGAGTCTGACTCATACTACATTTACCACCTTTCTAAAATTAATTCCTGACACGTAAGGTGTTCTTACCCGAGCATCAAGGACATGGAATCGTATAACGACCGTGCAAGTCATCCAAGGCCTTTAATAAATCCTTACTCAACACAACTGCTAAAGAATCTATATTCTCAGCCAACTGAGCCATTGTAGTGGCACCAATAATATTACTGGTCACAAACGCGCGTGTCGTAACAAAACTCAATGCCAAATGGCTTAACGAAACCCCAAACTCTCGCGCAAGTTCAGCATAGGCCTGAACCGCCTCAGTTGCATAGGGATGAGTATAGCGGGTGAAGCGATCGAACAAGGTTAATCGCGCATTGTCCGGTCGACACCCACCAAGATACTTACCGGAGAGCACGCCGAAGGCAAGTGGTGAGTAAGCAAGCAATCCCACCTTTTCGCGATGAGAGCATTCCGCCAAACCAACCTCGAAGCTGCGATTAAGCAGGTTATACGGGTTCTGAATACTCACCGGAGCAGGCATGCTAATACTTTCTGCAAGCTGCACGGTACGCATCAAGCCCCAAGGCGTTTCGTTCGAAAGGCCATAATGGCGAATTTTCCCTGCATCAATAAGCTCTTTTATCGCCGCTAGCGTTTCCTCCAAAGGAACAGCGTCGGACTCTGGCTTGTGTTCATAACCCAACTTGCCAAAATAATTAGTATTTCGCTCTGGCCAATGCAGCTGATACAAGTCTACGTAATCGGTATTGAGGCGCTGCAAGCTGTTGTTCAAGGCTTCTTCAAGGTGGCTACGATTTAACCGTGGCCCACCCCTCAAATGAGGTAGCCAATCGGCAGGCCCCGCTGCTTTTGTTGCCAACACAATATCCTGTCGTCTACCACCTTTCTGCAGCCAAGAGCCGATAAACTGCTCAGTTCTTCCCTGCGTATTATCCTTTGGCGGCACGGGGTACATCTCGGCAGTATCGACAAAATTAACGCCGCACGAAAGCGCATAATCAAGCTGCTCATGCGCTTCAGACTCAGTATTCTGCTCGCCCCAAGTCATTGTACCTAAGCAAATCTCACTTACTTCAAGATCAGTAGTTCCCAGCTTTCGATACTGCATTATCTTTCCTCCTAAAAAAAAACCCCGACCTTATGAGCCGGGGTTTTGCAACAAATGCGATGACCTAACCACCAAGGAACTTGATCATTACGCCTGCAGCCACTGCCGAACCAATCACCCCTGCGACGTTCGGGCCCATGGCATGCATCAACAAGAAGTTTTGTGGATTCGCATCCAGGCCAACCTTATTTGATACACGCGCGGCCATCGGTACCGCCGATACGCCAGCAGAACCAATAAGCGGATTCACTTTGTTTTCACTAAACAGGTTCATCAACTTGGCCATCAGTACCCCGGTACCGGTACCAACAGCAAATGCCGCCATACCCAGAGCAAGAATACCTAAGGTTTGCAAATCCAAGAACTTGTCGGCACTTAATTTGGAACCTACTGACAATCCAAGGAAGATAGTCACGATGTTAATCAAAGCATTCTGAGCCGTATCAGACAGACGATCAACAACGCCACTTTCTTTCATCAGGTTACCGAAGCAGAACATACCCAACAGTGGTGCGGCATCAGGTAGGCATAGCGCCACCAAAACCAATACAACAATCGGGAACAGGATCTTCTCTAACTGGTTTACTGAGCGCAGCTGAACCATTTGGATCTTGCGCTCTTCAGCGGTTGTCAGAGCCTTCATGATTGGCGGTTGAATTACCGGTACAAGCGCCATATAGGAGTATGCCGCGACTGCAATTGCACCCAAAAGATGCGGCGCAAGAATGCTCGACACAAAAATTGAGGTCGGGCCATCCGCGCCACCGATAATACCGATAGTAGCCGCTTCTTCAATCGTAAAGGTCATTCCGTCAATTCCGGCACTGGTCAGCAGGGCTGCACCAAGAACGGTACCAAAAATACCAAACTGAGCCGCTGCACCTAGCAGAATCGTTTTAGGGTTAGCCAGCATTGGCCCAAAGTCCGTCATTGCCCCGACACCCATAAAAATGAGCAATGGCCCGACAGCACTGCCAATCACCACATCGTAGAAGTTAGCCAGCATACCATTTGCGTATCCTGCATCTCGCGCTACATGACTAGCGGCGACAGCCATTTCGGCACTCGCATTCTTATACGCTTCCTTGAAGCTTTTCAACACTTCAACGGTGATTTCCTGACCCACTTGGAAAGGCACGTTAAGCACTTCTGCAAGCGCAGCCATAACTTCCGGGCGGTGGAAATGTATTGCACTTTCAACCGCAGTCATCGCAAGCCCAGCTTCAGGGATATTTGCCAAAATACCCCCAAATCCGATTGGCACTAACAATAATGGCTCAAAGCCTTTCTTGACTGCTAAATAAAGCAAGAAAAGACATACCACAATCATCGAAAACTGGCCGAAGGTGATATTGTAGAGACCGCTACCGGTCCACAAGTTTAGAATATTCTCCATTGTCTGGGCCCTATTACAACGTTAACAATGTGTCGCCAACGGCAACAGAATCGCCAACAGCAACCGAGATAGAACCTACCGTACCTGCTCTAGGAGCCCGCACTTCGGTTTCCATCTTCATGGCTTCGAGAATCAGAAGAACATCACCTTCTTCAACTGCCTGGCCTGGACGCACAACAACTTTAAAAATATTACCCGCCAAAGGCGCAGGAACTGGATCGCCACCACCAGCCGGAGCGGCAGGAGCAGAGGCCGCTGGAGCAGCACCGCCACCCTGAACTGGAACCATGCCGGTGATATCACCACCCTCTTCCACTTCAACAACGTAAGATTGTCCACTCACAGAAATGGTATAGACTTCTTTTCCACCCGATGCCGAAGACGCTTTAACATCGTTTTCACTCGGCATAGGCTCAAAGGCATCTTTGTTGCCACGATTTTCCAAAAACTTCAAACCGATCTGAGGGAAAAGTGCGTAGGTCAACACGTCGTCTACGACATCATCAGCCAACTTAAAGCCCTTCTCAGCAGCCAGCCTATTCACTTCTTCGGTCAGCTTGTCCATCTCGTCTTCAATTAGGTCACCCGGACGGCATGTTACCGGCTCAGCACCTTCAAGTACGCGTGCTTGCAGCTCCTTATTATAGGGAGCGGGTGCCGCACCGTATTCGCCCTTCAGGATACCCGCAGTTTCTTTCGAGATTGACTTATAACGCTCACCAGTCAGCACGTTCAATACTGCTTGTGTACCTACGATTTGAGAGGTCGGTGTTACTAGTGGAATATGCCCCAAATCTTCTCGAACGCGAGGAATTTCCTCAAGTACCGCATCAAACTTATCTGCCGCACCCTGCTCTTTAAGCTGGTTTTCCATGTTGGTCAACATGCCACCAGGCACTTGTGCAATCAGAATACGTGAATCTGTTCCACGCAATGAGCCCTCAAATTTAGCGTATTTCTTACGCACTTTTCTGAAGTAGGCTGCGATTTCTTCGAGCAATGTAATATCCAGACCCGTGTCGCGGTCGGTACCGGCCAAAGCGGCAACAACACTTTCTGTGGCAGTGTGGCCGTAGGTCATGGACATTGACGAAATTGCAGTATCAACCCGATCAATTCCTGCTTCAACGGCTTTAAGGATCGTCATGTCAGACAAACCAGACGTTGCGTGGGCGTGGAGCTGAACTTCAAGATCTGTCTGAGCTTTCAAGCGACTCACCAGCTCTGATGCAGCATAAGGAGTCAAGGTACCTGCCATGTCTTTAATAGCAATCGAATCTGCTCCAAGATCTTCGATCTGCTTAGCAAGGCTTACCCAGTTTTCAAGAGTATGAACCGGGCTGGTAGTATAAGACAGCGTACCCTGAGCATGGCCGCCATTGGCTTTAACTGCCTTCAAGGCTCTATCCAGATTACGCGGGTCATTCATCGCATCGAACACCCGGAATACCTCAACGCCGTTTTTAACAGCACGCTCTACAAACTTATCAACAACATCATCCGCGTAGTGCCGGTAACCCAAGAGGTTTTGACCTCGCAACAACATCTGCTGCTTGGTTTTTGGCATCACCTTTTTAAGCTCTCTAATACGCTCCCAAGGGTCTTCTCCGATAAAACGAATACAGGAATCAAACGTAGCTCCGCCCCATGATTCAAGCGACCAATAACCAACTTGGTCGAGTTTCTCGGCTATGGGCAACATATCGTCTATGCGCATGCGCGTAGCCAGAAGCGATTGGTGGGCGTCTCGTAGTACGACGTCGGTAATTCCTAGTTTTTTCTTAGAATCAGTCATTGTTAAAAGCCTTCTGTTAAAGGTTTAAATCTTTTTCCCGCTCATTTCTTGTGGTCTGAGCGGTATTTTGCAACTGCGGCAGAGAGTACTGCCATCAGCTGTGCGTCGTTCGACGCTGATTGGTTAGTTGGTGCAGCAGCAGGAGTTGGCTCAGGCGCAGGCGCGTACTTGAGAACGAGCTTCGACATAAATGTGGTCGCAAAGACCAGTATTGTCAAAAACACAAATACGAATCCCATCCCTACCAGCATCAAGTTGACTGCATTAGACATTAAATCAGACATATTCTGACTACCCTTTGGTTTAATGTTTAATATCGCGACTTTCACTACGTTTTTTGCACAGTAAAAAGGCACATATTAGAAAGCCAGCGTAATGTACCTTTTATCTTTTAACGAGGCAACTCGAAGTCTCGCCTTAGGCGCTGATAAGTAGAAACATTCTGGTTTTATTAGGGTAGACGCTAGAAGCCTGAAGCCAAGAGCTGGAAGCTCAGACGTCGGGCGATGATTTTGCGCCACGTTGATCACGCAAAGTGGCTGCGGGAAGGGGGAGACGGAAGAAGCGAGACGTGAGAAGCTAGAAGCCTGAAGCAAACCCACACCCAAACCCAAACCCACACCCAAACCCCACCACAATACTTGGTCGTTTGGGGTTGACTCGCCCTTCAGACACGCCCGCCACAGCGTGCAAACATGCTGGGTTAAGGCGCGGGCTGTTTGAGCGCAAGGCGCGAGTTCCCACAAACAACGCCTCCGTCCCCAGAATTCAGCCTACAGGCCCCGCCATACGGGCTTAAAACTACGCCTCCGTCCCCAAGCTAACCTAAAACTACGCCTCCGTCCCCAAGCTAACCTTCTTCAACGCGCTTGGAGCCGGCCATTTTGCGCACCATGGCATAGAATATAGGTGTCAGCAGCAAGCCAAATAGTGTCACACCAATCATTCCAGAGAATACTGCAATACCCATGGCTTGACGCATTTCGGCGCCTGCGCCACTGGAAAACACCAAGGGCACTACTCCCATAATGAAAGCCAACGAGGTCATCAGAATCGGACGCAAACGCAGACGACTTGCCTCGATAACAGCTTTATACAGGGGTAGCCCGTGGTCTTCTTTCTCTTTGGCGAACTCAACAATCAGAATGGCGTTTTTCGCGGCCAGGCCCACCAGCACTATCAAGCCGATCTGGGTAAAGATATTGTTGTCGCCATTGGCGATAATGACACCGGTTAGGGCTGACATCAGGGTCATCGGTACAATCAAAATAATCGCCAAGGGCAAAGACCAACTTTCGTACTGCGCGGCCAATACCAAAAACACCAGCAAGACTACAAGAGGAAATACAAACACCGCTGAATTACCCGCCAGTATTTGCTGATAGGTCAAATCAGTCCATTCATAGGCCATCCCATTCGGCAAAGACTGGTCGAGTATACGGGTCATTGCCGCTTGCGCCTGCCCGGTGCTGTAACCCGGTGCGGGGCCGGAGTTGATATCCGCTGCTGGGTAGTTGTTATAACGGGTGACCACGTCGGGGCCTGAGGTGTGCAAGATTTTGACGAAGGCCGCGAGCGGCACCATCTCGCCACTTCGGTTCCGCACCTTGAGCCGATCTATCTGGCCTTCATCCGAACGAAACTCCGCCTCTGCTTGCAGGTTCACTTGATAGGTTCGCCCAAACAAGTTGACGTCGTTCACGTACACCGAGCCCATATAAGCTTGCAGTGTCTGAAAGATGTCGCTGATGTTGACGCCGTGTATTTTGGCTTTTTCACGATCAACCTCAACCTGAATCTGCGGCACGTTTGCTTTGTAGAACGAGAAGGTGCTCATCGGGTTGAGCTCCGGCGTAGCATAGGCTTGTCCGAGCACCTTTTGGGTTTCTTCGTATAGTCGTGCGTAGCCCAAGTCACCCCGGTCTTCTATCTGAAGTTTGAAGCCCCCGGTGGTACCTAAACCCAATACAGGAGGGGGCGGCACGACGGCAACAAAGCCTTCTTTAATCACCCCAAACTGCATATTCAACTGCCCGGCAATCGCTTCGGCTTTGAGGTCGTCACCTTGGCGCTGATCGAAGGGCTTGAGGGTCACAAACACCACACCTGCATTCGATGCGACGGAAAAGCCGTTGATTGATAAACCAGGGAACGCTACCGACGACTCAACCCCCGGGTGCTCCAAGGCTATGGCCGACATTTTCTGAATCACTTCGTCGGTGCGGTCGAGACTAGCTGCGTCTGGCATAACAGCAAAAGCGACCAGATACATTTTGTCTTGCGAGGGCACAAAGCCGGTTGGCGTCGACTGAAACTGATGATAGGTCAAGGCCATAAAACCGCCGTACAGCAACACCACAATAAAGGTACTGCGCACCACTCTTCTTATGGTTGCGGTATATGCTCGCGTCAGGCCAGAGAAAAAACGGTTAAAGGGCGCGAAGACAATACGCCCAAGCAAAGCATCAATGACGCGACTAAACCAGTCTTTCTTCGCGTCATGCGGTTTTAGCAAGGCCGCAGCTAGCGCGGGGCTAAGCGTTAATGAGTTAAAGGTGGAGATAATCGTCGAGATGGCAATGGTCAAGGCAAACTGCTTATAGAACTGGCCGGTTAAGCCAGATATAAAGGCTGTAGGGATGAACACGGCACTCAGTACCAGCGAGGTCGCAATAATGGGGCCGGTGACTTCGCGCATCGCCTGTTTGGTCGCTTCAATGGGGGTTTTACCCAAACCGATATTTCGCTCCACGTTTTCGACTACCACAATGGCGTCGTCCACGACGATTCCGATCGCCAACACCAGACCAAACAACGACAGGGCATTGAGCGAAAAGCCGAATAAATGCATCACGGCGAAGGTGCCCACCAGTGATACCGGCACGGCAACAAGTGGAATAATCGACGCTCGCCATGTTTGCAGGAACAACACCACCACGATCACTACCAGCAAAATCGCTTCGAGCAAGGTTTTAACTACCGCCTCGATAGAGCCGCGAACGAAAATAGTCGGGTCATATACGATGTCGTAATCGACCCCCGCCGGGAAGCTCTCTTTCAGCTCTTCCATCCGTGCACGGACGTCATCCGACAATTGAATCGCGTTGGAACCCGGACTTTGAAAAATTGCCACCGCCGCTGCAGGCTTGTTGTTCAATAAGGAGCGCAAGGCGTAGGAGTTTGAACCCAGTTCGACGCGGGCTACGTCTTTCAAACGGGTGATAGCGCCATTCTCACCTACACGTACGATAATATCGTTAAATTCCTCGACGTTTTCCAAACGGCCCCTGACCTTGATTAACAGCTGGAAGGGGTTACCATTGGCCGAGGGTTGCGCACCAATGGTACCGGCCGCGGCCTGTCGGTTTTGCTCGCGGATCGCGGCAATCACGTCGCTGGTGGTCAAGTTCAAGCTAGCGACTTTCTCGGGGTTCAGCCAGACTCTAACCGCATAGTCACCGGCACCAAACACGCGTACTGTGCCTGCACCCTCAACGCGCGCCAATTCATCTTTCACCTTTAGATTGGCAAAGTTGGACAGGTAAAGCATATCGTAACGGCTATCTGGCGAAAGCAAATGCACCACCATGGTCAAATTAGGCGAGGATTTTTCGGTCGTCACTCCAAGACGCTGCACATCTTCGGGCAAGCGCGGCAGGGCTCTGGCGACGCGGTTTTGGACCAGCACTTGAGCATCGTCGATATTAGTGCCCAAAGCGAAGGTCACCGTCACGTTCAGGCTGCCGTCCGAGGTTGACTGAGAAGACATATACAGCATGTTCTCAACGCCGTTAATTGCCTGCTCCAACGGTGCCGCTACGGTCTCGGCCAACACTTCAGGGTTGGCACCGGGATACTGGGCGGTAACCACAACCGTTGGTGGAACCACCTCTGGGTACTCGGTAATTGGCAGTTGGAAGACGGCAATCAAGCCCGCCAGAAAAATCAACATCGACAACACGCCCGCAAAGATCGGGCGTTGAATAAAGTACTGAGAAATACTCATAAAACTTCCTTAAACAAGACCCTTACGAACGCTTCGTAGAATGAGAGGCATCTGCACCCGATACCTGCTGACCGTTTTGCTCGCCACTGATAATGCGATCCAGACGCAGGGCTTTTTTCGCCTCGTCGTTCGCCATATCAATCTGATTTGGCGTCACCGGTGTACCCGGGCGTACCCGCTGCAAACCACTCACCACGATGACCTCGCCCGGCTCCAGCCCTTCGCGAATGACCCGCAGGTTACCCAAACGAGGGCCAAGTTTGACCGGCCTGTATGCGGCAACATCATTTTCGCCCAACACCAACACATATTTATGATTGAGGTCGGTACCTATCGCTTTCTCATCAATTAATAAGCCCTGATAACCGTCACCGATACGCAGCTTGAGCCGGACGAACATGCCCGGAGTAAATTGGCCATGCTGGTTAGAGAATGCGGCGCGAACACGAATTGTGCCGGTGGCCGGGTCAATCTGGTTATCGATAAAATCAAGTTGCCCCTGATACGGATAATCCTGATCGCCGACTAAACTCATAAACACCGGCGTTTTTACTTCAGCCAGAGATTTCCCCGCCATAAGCTGTTGCATGCGAATGTAAGTACGTTCGTCGACATCAAAATAGGCGTACATTTTTTCGGTAGAAACAAGCGTCGTTAACACCGTTACACCCGCCATAACGGAACTTCCACGCTCAACCCGCGCATGAGATACACGTCCGTCGAACTCTGCCTTCACCTTGGTGATACCGTGCAAGACCTGCGCACGACGCAAATCGGCTTTGGCGCTATCTAATTCAGCTTTGGCTTTCACTAACTGGGTTTTTCTATTGTCGAGCTGTTCCTGGGAGATAGCATTGGAGCTGCGCAAACTTTCAGCACGCTTTAGGTCCCGTTCAGCCAGTTCGATTTCGGCTTCGACACGCGAGACCTCAGCTTTTAGCTGGGCGACTTCAGCTTCAATCGTGCGATAGTCGATCTGGAATAACAAATCTCCTTTTTTGACGTGCTGCCCGTCTTCAAAGCCGACTTCAACAACATACCCTGAGGTACGTGGCATAACGACAATACTTTCACTTGCCTGAAGCCGACCGGTGTACTCTTTCCAATCGCTGATCTGCTGCACCAGCACCTCGGCAACATCTACTGGAGGTGGCGGCATTTGCATGCCTGCTGGCGCTGTTTCGGACGGGGTCTCCCCGCAAGCTGAAACCATCAACACTAACACCATAGCCAGCGATGGATATACCAAGCGAAACAACGCGTTCATTTACCTACTCCTTAACGAGACGAAATTAAATCTTTTGGAACCCGCACGAAAGTGCCAAAATATCCGGAGCACGGATACTAACAAATTCAGCCCGTAAAAACTGACCCGCTACGGGAAACTGAGTTTATCCTGTAGAACAATGTCTTGGCGAGCCCGGGCAGCGACAGGAGGGCCATTAGCACATATACCCACCTTAATTTCCGTATTATGATCACCCTACTACAATAAAGCCGAAATCATGCACACCACAGAGCTGTCTATTCTTTATCACGATGATTATCTGGTCGCGATTCATAAACCCGCCGGCTTACTGGTCCATAAAAGCCCGATTGATCGTCACGAAACCCGCTACGCGATGAAGATACTCCGCGACCAACTCGGTCAATGGGTGTACCCGGTTCACCGGCTAGACAAACCAACCTCCGGCTTATTGCTGTTTGCACTTAACAAAGAAGTCGCCGCATTAGTTGCCGCGCAGTTTGAAGCCAGACAGGTCAGCAAGCATTATATTGCGCTGGTGCGCGGTTTCGCCCCTGCACAAGGGACCATTGAGCACCCGCTAAAAGAAATTGCCGTATTCAAGCACCTCCAGCAAGAAGCAGAGCAAAAAGCGGCGAAAGAAGCTATCACCCATTTTGAGCGGGACCAATGCTACGAGTTGCCCTGCTCGACCGGTCCCTTCCCCACCAGCCGATATTCGCTGGTCAGTTTACGCCCTGCTACCGGCAGGAAACACCAGTTACGGCGGCATATGAAACATATCAGCCATCCGATTGTCGGCGACGTAAAATACGGCAAGGGCGAACACAACCGCTTATTTCGGGATCACTTTGATAGCGAACGTTTACTGCTTGCTGCCTGTTCGATGAGCCTGACTCACCCGGTAAATGCTTCGCCTTTAGAGCTAACATGCCCCTTGGAGCTTAGCTTTGAGGACACCCTAACCCGACTAGACGAATTTCGATGCCCAACACCAAAGCAGAGCTAGGGTGAGTATTTTGGTCGGCGGTTAAACATGCTAGGGTGTGCGACCATCAACTGTACTCAATATAACCCTATGCTAATCACTTTAGAGACGATATAGATGAGCGCCCTGGATTTTGACCGCAAGCATATTTGGCACCCTTATAGTTCGGTAGGAAAAGGTGCCCCGGTATTTCATGTAGATTCGGCCGAGGGCTGCTCCCTCACGCTCAAGAGCGGCGAAACCCTTATTGATGGCATGGCGTCATGGTGGAGTGTCATCCATGGGTATCGGCACCCGCAGATGAATCAGGCGATAAGCGAGCAGCTGGATAAAATGTCGCATGTGATGTTTGGCGGTCTGACGCACGACCCCGCTATACAACTAGCGGAAAAACTGATCGCCATCACTGCCGAAGAATTGGATGTGGTGTTCTTTTCAGATTCCGGCTCGGTAGCCGTTGAAGTGGCCATGAAAATGGCCGTGCAATATTGGGCCAGTGCAGGCAAAGCGCAAAAACAAAGCTTCCTGACCGTTAAAAACGGCTACCATGGCGATACCTTTGGAGCGATGTCGGTATGCGACCCGGTTAACGGCATGCATACCCTGTTCAGCAAATGCCTTAACCAACAGGTGTTTGCGCCGGCACCAGCGACGCCTTTCGGCCAGCCATGCGACGATAAAGACATCGCAGAACTTAAAGCCCTGCTTGAAACACACCATGCAGATTTAGCGGCAGTGATTATCGAACCGGTCGTTCAAGGCGCTGGCGGAATGCGATTTTATTCCGCCGATTATTTACGTAAACTCAAACAGCTCTGCGACGCTTACGGCGTATTATTAGTGTTTGATGAAATCGCCACGGGCTTTGGCAGAACCGGCAAGCTCTTCGCTTACGAGCATGCGGGCATTTGCCCCGACATACTTTGCCTCGGCAAAGCGCTGACGGGCGGCTATATGACGCTTGCCGCCACGCTGGCAACACGGCACATCAGCGATACCATTAACTCGGGTGAACCTGGCCTGTTCATGCATGGCCCGACCTTTATGGCCAATCCACTGGCCTGCGCGGCGGCCAATGCCAGTATAGAATTGTTATTAGCCAGCCCCTGGGAGTCCCGAGTTCAGCATATTGCAGAGAGCCTAGAGCAAGGCCTCGCTCCGTGCAGGGCGCTCGACAGCGTGAAAGAAGTCCGGGTGTTAGGGGCAATCGGCGTAGTGGAACGGCACAAAGCCGTCGATATAAGCGAAGTCCAAGGCATGTTTGTTCATCAAGGCGTATGGGTACGCCCCTTTGGCAATCTGGTCTACGTGATGCCGCCCTTCGTTATTAGCGAAGCGCAGCTAGCCAAGCTGACCCGCTCTATCGTAAATGTGCTCACTCAACTCGACAACAACAGAGACTAGCAGCCCATGAGCATGATTGCGCTAATCGGCATCGTCGTTATTACGCTGCTTATCCTCGGCAGTTCACGTAATGATCCTGAGGCAGAACAGTGCGCGAAGGAGATTATTTCGCTATTAAAGAGCGAGCCCGACGCTAGTGCCAACGCGATTGCTGAGCTTCTACGCAAGCACAACTTTGGCCAGCGACCGTCGAATCCGGATCAGCCGAGCAGCGACACGCATAGCGCTAAGGCTAGGGACGCGGGCAAGGTGACACGCATTGTCAAAAGCAAACTTCATCAGGTAGATAGCCGCAAAGAAGCGCAGCAAGAACTGATGCGGCGAATACGCGCGGCAAAGCAGCTGTTATAGCTTAGTGGCGCGAAAGATTAGTGGCGCGAATCCACGCAAGTGAAGTTAGCACTTACTACTATGCTTTATCTAGAAGCGGCCATATTTGTGGCTCAATCTCCAGCTCGACCAAAAAACGCTCGCGTATGCTGCTTTGAATACGTGCAGCTAAATTTAAAAGCATTGCCTGCTCTGCCCCGCCATGATTGACCAAAACCAGAGCTTGCTTATCGTGCACACCGACAGGGCCATCACGATAGCCTTTCCAGCCAGCCTTGTCGATGAGCCATCCGGCAGCCAGCTTTACCATTCCTCCGGGCAAAATATAATGCACCACATCGGGAAAGTGCTCTTTTAACGCGATGAAATCTTCGTGGGGAATAACCGGATTCTTAAAGAAACTCCCTGCGTTGGGAGTAGACGCAGGGTCGGGAAGCTTGGCTCGGCGTACCTCAATGACACGCTGTCTAACCGCGTGTACATCAACCGAAGGGTCTTCCTTAAGCGCGTTTAGCTCGCCATATTTCAGCGTCAACGGCGCATCGAGCGACAAACGCAAGACCACGGCAACAATACAAAAGCGGAGGGGCTGCTGCTTAAACATGCTGTCACGATAAGCGAATTGACATTCGTCTTTGCTGAAGCGACGCAGGCATTGCCCAGAGAAGTCATAAGCCTCAACATACTCGAGCACATCACCCAATTCTACGCCATAGGCTCCAATATTCTGCACCGGCGCTGCCCCGACTGTGCCCGGAATGAGCGACAGATTCTCGATGCCACGCAAGCCTCTCGCCACACATTGTTCGACAAATTCGTCCCAGCTTAAGCCCGCCTCAGCCCTAACCTGCCAAATGCCGTCTCCAAGCGGCTGAAATTCCAGTGTTGTGCTGGTGTATTGGATCACAGAAAGCGCCAGATTCTCGGGCAGTACAAGGTTGCTACCTCCGCCCATCACACAGTAATCCAGCTTTTCGTCGATGAGCGTCGCATGTACCTGCTGCAACTCTTCTAACGATGCCACTCGATACAAACGATCGACCCGGCACGGCAGGCGCAAGGT
>JBFJVR010000011.1:0-16116 GCA_041624095.1 Oleiphilaceae bacterium | reverse complement strand
GTGCTGCCTTCTATCAGTGGTAGTAGGTCTCGCTGTACGCCTTCTCTGGAAACATCTGCCGATGCGCCTTCGGAGCGCTTCGCAACCTTATCTATTTCATCTAGGAATACTATGCCATTCTGTTCTACTGCAGTTAATGCTTTTGCCTTGATATCGTCTTCGTTGATGAGTTTGGCTGCTTCTTCTTCTTTAAGCTTCTTAAGCGCGTCTTTCACTTTGAGTTTTTTAGTTTTTTTCTTGTCCCCAGACATACTGGAAAAAATATTTTGCAGTTGACTGCTCATTTCTTCCATTCCCGGAGGTGCCATGATCTCAACGCCGACAGGAGTGATGCTGATTTCGATATCAATTTCCTTATCGTCCAGCTCGCCTTCACGCAGTTTTTTGCGGAATATTTGGCGTGTCGCAGATTCCTCGGTGCCTTGCTCGTTAGCGTTAGCTCTAGCTGGGCGCAGTAAGGCATCTAATACACGATCTTCGGCTGCGTCTTCGGCGCGAGTTGCTACGCGGATAACTTCTTTTTCTCGATACATCTTTAATGCGTGGTCTGCGATGTCGCGAATAATGGATTCAACGTCGCGACCAACATAGCCGACTTCAGTAAACTTGGTTGCTTCAACTTTAAGGAAGGGGGCATCCGCAAGTTTTGCAAGGCGGCGAGCAATTTCTGTTTTACCCACGCCAGTCGGGCCGATCATTAGAATATTCTTTGGCGACACTTCATCTCTTAGATCATCGCTTAACTGCATACGACGCCATCTATTGCGCAAGGCGATCGCGACAGCACGCTTGGCTTCGTCCTGTCCGATAATATGTTGATTCAGTTCGTGTACAATTTCTCTTGGAGTCATATTCGCCATGATGATGTTCTACTTCCGTTTGGGGTCGATTCAGGGTGTGGAGTCGAGTTGCTCGATAGTATGGGTCTGATTGGTAAAGACACAAATGTCGGCGGCGATTTCGAGGCCTTTTTCTACGATTTCGTGTGCTGATAACTGGGTATTCTCGAGCAAGGCGCGCGCGCTTGCCTGTGCAAATGGTCCTCCTGAACCGATTGCAATCAGGCTGTCTTCAGGCTCTATTACGTCCCCATTGCCGGTAATAATCAGTGAACTGTCCTTGTCGGCAACCGCTAAAAGTGCTTCGAGCCTCCTAAGTGCTCGATCTGTACGCCAGTCCTTCGCCAGTTCGACAGCCGCACGTACCAAGTTGCCTTGATGTTTCTCCAGCTGGGCTTCAAAGCGCTCAAACAGGGTGAATGCATCGGCCGTTCCGCCAGCGAAGCCAGCTATGACTTTCCCGTGATAGAGGCGTCGAACTTTTTTGGCATTGCCTTTCATGATGGTGTTGCCTAGCGAAACCTGTCCGTCGCCACCTAAAGCAACTTGTCCTTCTCTGCGAACCGAGAGTATGGTGGTCATTCTCTTCTCCAAAGGCAGAGCGCGGCTAAGCGCTCCGCTTGTCTCAATAAACGTGTAAGCTTAGGTATATGGCTGCAACGAATAGTATTTCAAGGGGCTGTGCAATAACTTTGGCTCAGCTTTATTCCGGTTTGCGTACTTTCTTGACCAAGGGCTCAATATTAATAGCAACGAGCTTATCGAGTGCGCTATTCATTTCGCTCCGAGTATAGAAGGGGCCAGCTACAACGCGGTGCCAAGTGCTCCCTTGTTGGTTGCGAACAACCTGGATGTCAGCTTTTAAGCCCTGGAAGGCGATGATGGCTTTTTGCTTTTCTGCATCCTTGGGGTTCTTGAATGAACCGGTCTGAACGAGATAATAAATGTTCGTGTCCTGATTCTTTTCTTTAAACTGGTAAGCGTCGACCTTGGGCGAGACGACTTCGGTTTCTGGCAAAATGTCATAAAATTTGAAGCGCTGGTCAGGGACAGCTAGTTCAGTTTTGGGCTTAGTCTGTTGTTTCTTGCTAGTACTTTTTTCGTCGCCTACATGGGCAGTAGGGGGCACGGTTTGCAGGTAGTAAAGTGCGCCAATAAAGGTGGCACTTAGCAACACGAGAAAGGCAATCAATTTGAAGCGGCTTTTGCCCGGGGCCGGAGGCGGGGGTGTTTTCCCCTGCTTGGGGCGAGACTTTTTTCCTGGCGCTTTTTTGGCGCCCGCGGGCTTTCTCGTGGTGCTGGGTTTGGCAAAGTCCTGAGTCATGTGTTTGCTTACATCTCGTCTGGCGCGCTAACGCCCAGCAGGTTCAGACCGTTTTGCAATACCTGCTTTACAGCCAGGCTGAGAGTCACCCTGGCGTGCCGAATGGTCTCGTCGTCGACGAGTATTTTGTTTGAGTTGTAATAGGTGTGATAGTCGCTTGCGAGGTCTCTTAAGTAGTGAGTGATAGTGTGAGGCTCCAGATTACTGGCCGCAGTCTCGATGGTTTGCTGGTACGCTGCCAGCCGTTTTGCCAGATCAATTTCACCCTCGTTGTCGGTACTGCTCAGCGCCTGGAGGCCTCTCGTGGTATCGGCGGGGCCGTAGTCGTCGTTCAGTTTGCGCAGCATGCTGGCGATACGCGCATGCGCATATTGAATGTAATAAACCGGGTTGTCTTTGCTTTCGGATTTCGCAAGCTCCAGGTCGAAATCCATGTGTTGTTCGGCTTTGCGGGTGACATAGAAAAAGCGTGCCGCGTCGTTGCCGACTTCTTCTCTTAGCTCTCGCAGAGTGACAAACGACCCGCTTCGAGTGGACATTTGTACGCGTTCTTTCCCTCGATAAAGGATGGCAAATTGAACTAGCCGTACGTCAAGCTTGTCCGGGTCCAGATCTAGGGCTTGGAGCGCTGCTCTAACGCGAGGAATATAGCCGTGATGGTCGGCGCCCCAAATGTTGATGACTTTATCAAAACCTCTGCTGAACTTGTTCAGGTGGTAGGCGATATCCGAGGCGAAATAGGTGGTTTCACCATTATCCCTTTTGACAACGCGGTCTTTATCGTCGCCAAAGGTGGTCGACCGGAACCATAGTGCGCCATCCTTTTTATATAGGTGGCCGTTTGCCTCAAGCTTTGCTAATGCTTGTTCAATGTCTTCTTTTAAAGAGGCTTCCGAAAACCAGGTTTGGTAATTCACGCCAAACTCACCCAGGTCTTCGCGGATGTCGTCAACAATTGCCGTCAGGCCAGCGTCAAATACGGTCTGATAGTCTTCACCCAGCAGTTGTTTTGCGCGATCAATCAGGGCGTCGATATAAAGCTCTTTGTCGCCGCCTGCATCTTCATCTTGGGGAAGTGTGTCGAAAACCAGATCTGTCGGGCGTAAAAACTGTTCACCGTGCTGTGTTTTTAATGTCGCGGCGATGTCGTGGACATAGTCGCCTTTGTAGCCATTAACCGGGAACTTTATGCTGCTGTCGAAGGTTTCGAGATAGCGAAGCCATACGCTCGCAGCCAGTATATTCATCTGCCTGCCAGCGTCATTGACATAGTATTCGCGTTCGACTTCGTAACCTGCTGCCTCTAGCAGGTCTGCGACGCTGGCGCCATACGCGGCGCCCCGACCATGACCTACGTGCAAGGGCCCCGTCGGGTTGGCCGATACAAATTCAACCTGATAGCGCTGCCCTGCGCCTATGGTCGATTTGCCGAAATCCTGCTGCTGTTGTAGCACGTGTTCTATTACCGCAAAGTTGCTCGCGCTTGCGACGAAGAAGTTAATAAAGCCCGGGCCGGCTATGTCGACTTTCTCGATACCATCGTGGGGGTTGTCTATCAGTGTGTCGACGATCAGTTGTGCTAGTTGGCGCGGAGGCATGCCCGCCTGCTTGGCTAATACCAGTGCGATGTTAGATGCAAAATCACCGTGGCTTTTATCCTTTGTTGTGTCGATGTTTATGGTGTAGCGAAGGTCAGACGGCAGGGCGCCGGCAGCAGATAGTTTTGAAACAACGGCGTGTAGCAGATCATTGATTAGGTCTTTCATGAGCTCTCTGTAAGTTGGGCGCCAGCGCGGGAATGTTTTTGAGCCGCGTATTATCTATGATTCTATACGTGAATGAAACTCTACTCACCGCAGTTCGCAAGGCGATTTATATCTTGGTCATGGTTTGTTAAAGGTAGTCCAGAGGGTCGACATCGATGGTTATTCTCGTCTGCCTGCTAGTTGTGGAGCTGAGTGTCTGTCTCAAGCAGGCCAAGTATTTAGCTCGTGCGGCGGGAGAGTGGCTAAAAAGGTGGAGATAGTAACGGTAGATTCCCGATTTTCTGGTAATCAGGGCTTCGATTGGCCCAGAGATTTGGCTGTCGGGGTCGTTTCCCAGGCTCAGTTGCAGCTGGTGCTTGAGTTGCTCAAGGCTTGATGAAGCCTGTGATGCATTCTTTGACTCTGCGCGAATACTTACCATTTTCGAAAACGGGGGGAGTTCGCATGTTTCCCTATCGTCTAGTTCTACCTCTGCAATATGTGTGTAGTCATTGCGAATAATGGCTCCAAAAATAGGGTGTTCGGGCTGGCGTGTTTGAATTAGCACCTTGCCTTTCTTGTTGCCGCGTCCGGTTCGGCCGGCCACTTGAAGTAGCTGCTGCGCACCTTTTTCCATTGCTCTGAAGTCCGCACTGAAGAAGATTGCGTCGGCATCAACAATGGCGACAAGTGTGACGTTGTGGAAGTCGTGTCCTTTAGCGAGCATTTGGGTGCCAACCAGAATGCAGGGGGCGCCGGTATTGACGCGCTCGATAACCTGTTCCATGTCTTTTTGGGAGCGCACGCTGTCGCGGTCAACGCGAATAATATCGACCGACGGAAAGTGTTGACTTAGCCCGTATTCCAAGCGTGCGGTGCCACTGCCGACTGCTTGTAGCTGGTTGCTGTTGCATTCTTGGCAGCTGCTTGGAAAGGCATGTTTTGCATCGCAATGATGGCAGCGCAGGTGTGCGGGGTGGTTGTGTACCGTCATGCGTGAGTCGCACTGCAGGCAAGGTGCGATCCATCCGCACTCATAGCACATGAGAGCGGGGGCATAGCCGCGCCTGTTCTGAAATACGATTACTTGGTTCCCCGCCTTGATCTCGTTGCCGATTTGTTCAAGTAAGGGGGCAGAGCATGCGTTTTGCAGGGGGCGTGAGCGGATATCTATCACTGAAACAAGAGGGTGCTCGCCGCTTCCGGCTCGTTGTTCGAGTTGTATTTGCTGATATTTTCCACTGCTGACGTTTGCCAGTGACTCGAGAGAGGGTGTGGCTGAGCCAAGGATGATAGGGCAGTTTTCCAGTTGTGCCCGTTTGACCGCCAGATCTCTGGCGGAGTAGCGGAAACCGTCCATTTGTTTATAGGAGGTGTCGTGCTCTTCATCAATTACGATTAAGCCAAGGTTCTCGAAGGGGGCAAAGATGGCTGAGCGTGTACCGATGACGACCTTCGCAATGCCGCGCTTGGCGAGAGACCACGTGGTAAAGCGTTCTTTTTCGCTTGCTCCGGAATGAAGTATGCCAATTGGGCTTGCCAGTTGGGACTGAAAGCGTGCCAGTGTTTGCGGTGTTAAGTTGATTTCGGGGATGAGTACCAGCGCTTGCTGTTGATTGTTTATCGCCAGTTTTACCTGGTCGATATAGACCTCTGTTTTGCCACTTCCGGTCACGCCTTGAAGTAAAAATGCCTGAAACTCACCTGAATGCTTCGCCAGTATTGCGCTGGCCTTTTTTTGCTCTCCATTCAAAATGACGGGCTTGGCTTCATTCAGGTGCTCCATTGAGGCGCTGAGAGGGTCGATTTCCTGTTTTCTGAGGTAGCCTTTAGATTCAAGTTCGCGTAACAATGCGGGTTTGTAGCCCATGGCTGATAGCGTCTCTTGCCATGCACCTGAGGGTCGGCTCGCGATGAAGTCGAGCGCGGCCTTTTGTTTGCTGGCATTTTTTCGTCCAGCAAATTCGAGCTCGGTGCGGGACCATTTGTTTGCCGTATAAGTAGGTAGTGCTTCCGGCCTCCTAACTGTCCTGGGTAGGGCAGTGTCCAGACATTCGCCGCGAGGGTGGCAGTAATAGCCTGCAGCCCAAGTCAGTAGTTTCATCATTGAGTCGTTGATGGCTGGGTCTGGTTCGAATAATTGCAGCACTCTTTTTAGTCTGTGCTCGGGTTTGCTGTCGGTGTTGTGTGTGCTGCATATTATGCCAACGAGTTTTTGTCGCCCAAAGGGCACAAGTACGCGTCTCCCTTGGATGTATTCTTCGGGGCTGGATTGCTTGCATGCCAGATAGTCAAATGTTTTGAAGAGCGGGACCGGCACTGCGATATTAATGATGAAGTATGATTCGCTCACAGGTGAAGGCTGCCAGTTAGTTTTTGGGTTTAAGGTGATACAGAAAATTGTTTCGAAGATTGGTTTCGAAAGTGATCCGGATGCATTAAGAGGGCGTATTATTCCACATTCTAGCTGACATAGGCATAGTCAGATAATTGTTGTTTGCTTATAGGCATTATTTTGGTAACATGCGCCGTCTTATTTTTTGGCTGCTGCTCTTTATATCGGTTGCCGGGAAAGCCTTTTGTGCGGTGCGTAAGCGATATAATTAAGCTTATGTGGCGGCATAACAAAATCTGAGGTGTGTAATGAAGCAAGATATTCATCCTGAATACCAGGAAATGGAAGCGAAGTGTAGTTGTGGTAACGTGATCAAGACCCGCTCTACTTTGTGTAAAGATATTCTTTTAGACGTGTGTTCGGCTTGCCATCCTTTCTATACAGGTAAGCAGAAAGTTATGGATGCGGGTGGCCGTATCGATAAGTTCAAGAAGCGTTTTGGTAATAGGATGGGCGGTTAAGCCCGGCCCGGCCTATCAGAAAGTGACAAAAAAAGAGCGCGTGTCGCTCTTTTTTTGTCTACAGGCGGGGTTAGAGGCCAGGATGGCTGGATAGTGCACGAGGCAGTACACCCTGTGGCAGCGTTTGATTGCGAATTGTTCAGTGGGAATGAGTAGTGTCATAATACGCAGCTTTGGGTCATGCGTCCCAGGTTTAAGGCTAGATTAGCCTGTCATTCACGATAAAATGGTACGAAATAATGTCAGATGATTTAAGAACAGCGGCTCTCGATTATCACGCAAATCCGAAAGCCGGAAAAATCAGTGTTGAGATCTCTAAACCGACTGCAACGTCACGAGACCTTTCTCTCGCTTATAGCCCCGGTGTTGCGGAGCCTGTACGTGAGATAGCAAAAGACCCTGAAAACGCCTACAAATATACTGCCAAAGGTAATTTGGTTGCGGTTATTTCTGACGGTTCAGCGATTCTTGGCTTGGGAAATCTTGGCCCACTCGCGAGCAAGCCTGTCATGGAAGGTAAAGGCGTATTGTTCAAGCGCTTCGCCGGTATTGATGTGTTTGATATCGAAGTTGATGCCGAAAGCCCGCAGGCCTTTATCGATACAACAAAGCGTATTGCAGATACCTTTGGTGGTATAAATCTGGAAGATATCAAGGCACCAGAGTGTTTTGAAATTGAACGAGTGCTCATTGAGCAGTGTAATATTCCGGTTTTTCACGACGACCAGCACGGCACGGCGATTGTTACCGCAGCGGGTATGATTAATGCTTTGGAGCTTCAAGGTAAAAAAATTGAAGAAGCTAAAGTTGTGTGTCTTGGTGCGGGTGCAGCGGCGATTGCGTGCATGAAGCTGTTGATCAGTTGCGGCATGAAGTCCGAAAATATTTTTATGCTGGATCGTAAAGGCGTGATTCACTCTGGGCGTGATGATCTTAACCAGTATAAAGCGATGTTTGCTAACGACACAGATAAGCGTACTTTGTCTGATGCCTGCGAAGGTGCGGACGTGTTTGTCGGTCTTTCTGGTCCCGACTTGCTTTCTGTAGATGATCTAAATCGCATGGCTGCAAATCCTGTTATATTTGCGTGCTCTAACCCGGATCCCGAGATTAAGCCAGAAACCGCACTTGCGGCACGCGATGATTTGATTATGGCGACGGGCCGATCAGATTACCCTAACCAGGTAAATAATGTTTTGGGCTTCCCTTTCATCTTCCGTGGAGCGCTTGACGTTAGAGCAACAGCGATTAATGAAGAAATGAAAGTAGCGGCCGTTCACGCGATTAAGGACTTGGCTAAAGAGCCTGTTCCCCAAGCGGTTATCGATGCCTACGGTGGCGCACATCTGGAGTACGGAAAAGACTATATTATTCCTAAGCCTCTTGATGAGCGTCTTCTGGGTACAGTCTCTGCTGCAGTCGCTCGTGCTGCGGTTGACTCAGGTGTCGCTCGTTTTGATTATCCTGCGCACTACCCTTTGAAAACGGTTGCTGATGTTAAGTAACTTATTAGTCTGATTTGGCGTCGAATCAGACTTCATCACCAACGAACAGTTGTTGGTGGCGATGAGCTTGAGTCCCGCTGATTGAAAACCCCGGTGCGTTCTGCGTATCGGGGTTTTCTTTTTTGAGAGGCGTGTTTAAGGTTGCTGGTTGGCGTTTTCCCTGGTTTTTTAGAAGATGTCTTCCGGAGAGACGGTTGAATCGTGTTTTTGTGTCGAGGGTTCTGCCTGAGGGCGGCTCAACCTTGGTTTTGGGGCGAGTTCCTTGCGGAATATCTCGAAGATTGCATTGCGGTTGCTTGGGCTGGCGGGTTCGCCTGTTTCCGGGTCAATTCTCATCGTGACGATGCCTTCGGGCTGTCTCATGTGGGCTTCTGCAGTGCCATGCAAAGCGTGCTCCATGTATTCCTGCCAGATGGGCAAGGCTGCCCTAGCTCCGTATTCTCGCCGGCCCAGCGTGACAGGGTTGTCAAAGCCAACCCATACAGTAGTTGCGATTTCGGTATTGAAACCCGAGAACCAGGCATCTTTTTGGTCGTTGGTTGTTCCCGTTTTGCCAGCGATATCTGAGCGTTTCAGTGCTTTAGCCCTTCTTCCGGTACCTTTGGTGATGACATCCTTGAGCATGGAATGCAGCAAGTAGATTGTGCGTTCATCTGCAATACGTGGAGCGGGTTTGAGTTGGGTTTCGTGCGAAGGCTGTTCCGCGATGACGCTCTTGTTGCAGTCTTTACATACAGTCAGGGGGGTTGATTGGTAAATGATGTTTCCGTTGGCATCTTCGACACGGTCTAGTAAATAGGGCTCTACATAGTGTCCGCCGTTGGCAATCATGGCGTACCCCGCTGCGACTTTTATCGGTTCGATGGCTGCGCTGCCCAGCGCGAGCGACAGGTCTTTCGGGAGGTCTCGTTTATCGAAGCCAAAACGTAGTAGTGTGTTTATCGTGTTGCGGATGCCAGTGCTGTTTAGTAGGCGAATTGATACGAGGTTTCTGGAGTTATACAGGGCCTTTCTTAGGCGGGTGGGGCCGTAAAAGCGGCCGCTTGAGTTCTCAGGTCGCCATGCGGTTTCTAGGTTTTTGTCTTCAAATACGATAGGTGCATCATTGATCAGTGTCGCGGGCGTCGCTCCGCGTTCAAGAGCGGCAAGATAGATAAAGGGTTTAAAGTTTGACCCGGGTTGGCGCTTCGCCTGAGTTGCCCGGTTGTAATGGCTGAGTTGAAAGTCATAGCCGCCGACTAAGGCGTTAATAGCCCCGTTAGATGGTTTGATGGATACCAATGCACCTTGTACTTGAGGGGTTTGTGTCAATATCCAGCGAGTGTGATTTTCTGCCTGGATGGGATAAAGCGAAATGACGTCACCGCGTGTAATAACGTCTTCTATTTGTTCCGGCTCTGGGCCCGTTTTGTCGACATTGATAAAAGGACGAGCCCATTTAAGATCTGTTATCGTCAATTCGACGGTGCTCCCGTCTTCAGTGAAAATTGTGGCCGCATCATCTGTTGTTTCGAGCACCAGGCCTGCTCGCATGCTATCCGGCAAGGAAAGTTTTTGCAGGTAGTTGATGATAGTGTCGGGGTCTCCAGAGATAAGCGCTTCGTCTAGCTTGGCTGCGGCGCCTCTGAATCCGTGTCGTTTATCATAGTTTTCGAGGCCGTTTTTAATCGCCCTGTTTGCAGCCATTTGCAGCTTGCTATCAATCGTGAGGTAGGCTTTCAACCCTGCGGTGTATGCATCTGCGCCGAACATGGATACGATTTCTATTCGTGCCATTTCTGCCGCGTAGTCAGCTTGGAGTTCGGGTTTGCCGCCATGATAAATGGCCGTAACTGGGGTGTTGCTTGCGTTTTGGTGCTGCTTGGAGCTGATCATGCCTAATTCAAGCATTCTGCCAAGAATCCAGTCGCGTCGTATTTTTGCGCGTTTAGCATTTGCTAAAGGGTTGTATCTCGACGGGGCTTTAGGAAGTCCGGCGATCATTGTCATTTCTGCCAGGTCCAGCTCGGCAATATTTTTGCCATAATAAGCTTGGGCTGCCGCCTGGATGCCGTAAGCACGATTACCCAGATATATCTTGTTCAGGTAAAGTTCGAGGATTTCATTTTTAGACAGGCTTTGTTCGATCTGGATAGCAAGAAAGATTTCATTGAATTTACGGATGAAAGTTCGCTCTCGACTTAAGAAGAAGTTCTTCGCAACCTGCATGGTGATGGTGCTGCCGCCCGATTTGATTTGCCCTGACGAAACCAGCTGCACTGCGGCTCTCAGCAAGCCCTTGATATCGATGCCGCTGTGCTCATAGAAGCGATTGTCTTCCGCCGCAATAAATGCGTTGATCAGGTTTTGAGGAACCTGGTCAATCGTAATAGGGTTTCTTCTTTTTTCGCCAAATTCGGCTATTCTTTTGTTGTCGGCGGAGTAAATGCGCAGCGGTGTCTGGAGTTGGGTTGTCTTTAACTGTTCCGCATCAGGAAGGTTGGGTGTGAGATATAAATAGAAGGAGGTAAGTAATAATCCTGCTCCACAAATGATTGAAGCAAAAGCCCATCCCAAAAAGGTCGAAAGTCTCACAAAACGAATCATGTTTTTCCTAGCAAGTTAGAAATATAGGTCTATTATCTAAGAAATAGCTTTAAATTTTGACGGGCGGATTATACGTCTTTTTTTATGGTGGTTTTAGTAAAGAATTGTACGTTGAGGCATGACAGGCAGAATAAGCCTAGAACCTTACTCACAATAATCGCCATTATTTAATGGGTCATCTTGTGTTCGGATTATTTGGAAAGAAAAACGACATTTTGCTTGGCGTCGATATCAGCTCCTCTTCAGTAAAGCTGCTGGAGTTGACTCGAAGCGGGGATAAGTTTCGTGTTGAAAGTTACGCGGTGGAACCTTTGCCGGCTAATAGTGTGGTTGAGAAAAACATCAACGATGCAGAGCTGGTGGGAGAAGTCGTGAAGAAGGTGGTGGCAAAGTCTCGCACTGGCACGCGTCTGGCCGCGGTGGCGGTTGCTGGCTCGGCGGTTATTACCAAGACGATTCAAATGACAGCCGGCTTGAGTGAACATGAGCTGGAAAGCCAGATTGAGGTCGAAGCAGATCAGTATATCCCTTACCCTTTGGATGAGGTTGCCATTGATTTCGAGGTTCTAGGCGAGTCCGACACCAACCCCGAGATGAGCGATGTACTGCTGGCTGCGTGTCGTAAAGAAAATGTCGAACTGCGAGAAGACGCTCTCGAAATTGGTGGGCTGACGGCGAAAGTAGTTGATGTTGAGGCTTACGCTATTGAAAGAGCGTTTGGTTTACTGAGTGCGCAACTGGATATGGATGCCGAAGAACAAACGGTAGCCATTGTGGACGTTGGCTCAACCATGACAACCTTGAGTGTTTTGGCAGACAGCAAAACGATTTATACGCGGGAGCAGCTATTTGGTGGCCGTCAGCTCACTGAAGAAATTCAGCGGAGGTATGGCCTGTCGGTTGAAGAAGCAGGGCTGGCTAAAAAGCAAGGTGGTCTGCCTGATGATTACGAGCGCGAAGTGCTCGACCCATTTAAAGAAGCTGTTGTTCAGCAGGTCGCACGATCCCTCCAGTTTTTCTTTTCCTCAAGTCAGTACAACGAGGTTGACTATGTTATTTTGGCCGGTGGGGTTGCTTCAGTAAATGGCATTGCAGATTTGGTGCAGGAGAAAGTAGGTATTAAAACCATGGTCGCAAACCCTTTTGCGGAAATGACCTTAAGTTCCAAGGTCAACGCTTCTGCCTTAAGCAATGATGCTCCCTCCTTGATGATTGCCTGTGGCTTGGCAATGAGGAGTTTCGACTGATGCCTAGTATTAACCTTAGGCCCTGGAGAGAAGAGCTCCGGGCAGAGCGCCAGAAGCAGTTTGTCAGTATGCTGGTAGGTGTATTGATTGTAGCGTGTGGTTTGGTCTTTCTATGGCAAAGTAGCGTGGACTCGCAAATCGCTTATCAAAAGGCACGCAATAATTACTTGAAGTCTTCTACTGCGGAGCTGGATAAAAAAATCAAAGAGATAGAAGAGCTTAAGGCTCAGCGCACGCAGTTGTTGGCGCGAATGAAGGTTATACAGGATCTTCAGGGAACGCGGCCGATTATAGTGCGCGTGTTTGATGAGCTTGTTCGTACACTTCCTGATGGTCTTTACTATGATAGCTTGGTGCGTAAGAGCAACGATTTAACAATAAAGGGTAAGGCGGAATCTAACAACCGTATATCCGGGCTTATGCGTAACTTTGAAGCCTCAGAGTGGTTTTCCAGCCCCAACTTGAAAGATGTGAGCTCGGTAAAGACGGATGAGGCGTTAAATAGATTTGATATGACTGTGGTCCAGGTGACTCCGGCTGTCGACTCGAAAGAGAAAGGAGCTAAATAGTGGCTTTTTCGGATTCTATGGATGGCCTCAAAGGCTTTGATATCAATGAACTGGATTTCAATAATGCTGGCTCATGGCCTGGGCCGATCAAACTTATCGTTATCCTGATCGTATTTTCTTTGATGGTGTTTGGTGGGTACTGGTTTTTGATCAAGGACCAGTATGTACAGCTTGAAAAAGTGACTGCCGAAGAGGTTACGCTTAAAAAGCATTACGAGGATAAGGCGCATAAAGTTTCCAACCTCGATACTTATCGCTCACAAATGGAAAATATGCAGCAAACTTTTGGCGCCTTGCTGAAGCAGTTGCCCGCAGACACCGAGGTGCCTGGTTTGCTGGAGGACATTACCAATACCGGGCTGGGCAGTGGACTAAGCATAGACTCGATTAAATTAAAGCCCGAAACCTCCCAAGAGTTTTATGTCGAGCTACCCATGGATATAGTCGTAACCGGTACTTACCATGACATAGCTTCATTTGTAAGTGGCGTTGCCAGTTTACCTCGAATCGTTACCTTGCATGACTTTTCAATCACGCCTGTCAAAGGTGCAGGCACTGGCGATGTGCTGCGCATGGCGGTAGCGGCGAAGACTTACCGATATAACGGTGATGAAGAGCGGAAGGCCAAAAAGTCGAAAAAGAAAAAGGGGAAAAGGAAATGAGTAAGATGGTTTACTTCCCCTTGTTATTAATGGTTGCGCTTGGATTAACTGCCTGTGGCGGTGATGAGGGCTTTGCGGATCTTGATCGTTTTATGAGTGAGGCAGACGCCAAACCGAGGGGAAAGATTGACCCCTTGCCAGAGGTCCAGGTATACCGGGCCTTCAGTTACAGTGCTGCAAACCGCAGGTCTCCTTTCTTGCCACCAGCCGAGGTCGTGGTTAACGAGATTAAACTCGATGAAGACCAGAGTAATGTGAAGCCGGATTTTGATCGTCCGAAGGAAATATTGGAGTCTTTTGCGATCGGCAGTCTAAAAATGGTTGGGACTTTGCGCCGCGGAGACAACGACATTCTTTGGGGTTTGATTACCGATGGTTCCGGCGGTGTGCATATGGTGAAAACGGGGCAGTACATGGGTAAAAATCATGGCCGCATCGTTGCAATTACTGATGGGCGAATTGAATTAATAGAAATTGTTCCCAACGGACACGGAGGGTGGATAGAGCGCCCCCGGACAGTCTCGCTGGAAGATGAGTAAGAGAGTCTTGGAGGCTATGGGGATGATGTGGGTTTTGATTAAGCAGTTAAAGAAAAATAGATTAGTAAGGTTGGCTGAAATGTTCTCTCAAATGCGACGTATTACAATTACTTTTATAGCTTTGATGGTGTCGGCCGGCTTGGTTGATGCTGCCGATTTGCAGGATGTCAATTTTGCCTCGTTGCCAGGAGACACAACGGAAATAACGCTGATTTTTTCAGATGTCCCGCCTCAGCCAAAGAGCTACACCATAGAAAAGCCAGCCAGAATCGCGCTTGACTTGCCTGGTGTTAATAATGCACTGGTTGAAAAGTATCATAACCTGGGCTTAGGTAATGCGAAAAAAATGACGGTAATTGGTGCGAAAGATCGTACCCGGATTATTCTCGATCTGGTCGACCTGGTTCCTTACAATACACGGGTTTCGGGTAATAGGCTGGTCCTTGTTGTGGGATCTCTAAGCGAGGAACTCGAAGCAGTAGCAACTGTATCAGCGGCTAATCCGGGTGGTGATATTGCTCAAGTGAGCAAAGCAAAAATGGCCAAACGTATCACTAATATAGATTTTCGACGGGGTGAAAAGGGAGAGGGTCAGGTTGTAATTGATTTTTCAAATGCCAATGTTGATATCGATATGTCTGAGGTTGGAGGAAGCATTCAGCTTCGTATGCCTGCGGTGGAGCTGCCTGAAACCCTGAGGCGGCGTTTGGATGTAGTTGACTTTGCCACACCGGTTAAGCGCATCGATTCTTACATAGAAGATGGTCAGGCGGTTATCAAGATTAAGTCAGAAGGGGATTTCGATTATCTGGCATATCAGGCAGATAAGCAGTTTACCGTGAGTGTTGAAGAGCTGTCACAGGATGAAGTAGAAGATCGCCGCAAAGACAAATTCCCATTCACAGGAGAAAAGTTGTCGCTCAACTTCCAGAATATCGAAGTGCGAGCGGTGTTGCAGCTGATCGCCGATTTTACCGGTTTGAACTTGGTAGCCAGTGACACCGTCGGTGGCAGCATTACTTTACGCTTGCAGAATGTACCTTGGGATCAGGCCTTGGAATTGATTCTAAAAACCAAAGGGCTTGATAAGCGAACGGTAGGTAATGTTTTGTTGGTGGCACCTGCAGATGAAATTGCGGCGAGAGAGAAGCTAGAGCTGGAAACTAATAAGCAGGTGGCAGCTTTGGCGCCGGTACGCTTGGAAATCATTCAGATAAACTATGCTAAGGCAGCGGATATTGTTAGTTTGTTGAATCAGGATAAGGAGCTTATTTCAGAGCGTGGTTTTATTTCGTCGGATGAGCGCACAAACACGGTGAGTGTTCGTGAAACTGCAGACAAGTTAGAGCAGATTCGACAGTTGATAACGACTTGGGATATTCCGGTGCGTCAGGTGCTTATCGAGGCGCGTATTGTAAGGGCTAGATCTAACCTGACTGAAGAAATGGGAATACAGTGGGGTGGTGGCGGCACCGACCAGCAAGGCGGTACATTGTTTCGAGTAGGTGGATCCTCTGAAACGGTAGCAGATTTGACAACGTCTAATGTAATCGGTTTTCCGGATGCATTGTCGGTTGATTTAGGGGTGACACGGCCGGGCTCTTCTTCACTGGCAATTGGATTTGGAGATGGGAACTATCTGATTGATCTTGAGTTGTCAGCTTATGAGTCGGATGGCAAGGGTGAGATTGTAGCTCAGCCGAAAATCGTGACCGCTGATAGACAAACGGCCACAATAAAATCGGGTGAAGAGATTCCTTACGAAGAAGCATCTTCTTCGGGGGCGACATCAATATCCTTTAAAGATGCTGCATTATCTTTGCAGGTCACGCCACAGATTACGCCAGATGATAAAGTGATTATGGACTTGGTGATAAATCAGGATAGCCGAGGTGAAGACACGGCGGCTGGGCCGGCAATTAATACCAATGAAGTGATTACTCAAGTACTGGTAGGCAATGGTGAAACGATCGTGCTAGGCGGTATTTTCCAGTCGGAGCAGTCGAAAACAGTGACTAAAACTCCATTTTTAGGTGATATACCGTATCTTGGAGCGCTGTTTAGGAAAAATCAGATCATCGATGATCGCACGGAACTGTTGATATTTATTACGCCCAAACTGCTTAAAGATGGTTTAGTCGATCAGTAGCGCTAGTCGTTTTAGCAGTAAGGCCGCCCTTGATAGGGCGGCTTTTTTGTTTGTCTTTTGCACTGTATCACTGCTTTGTTCCCGTGGTATTCTTC
>JBFJVR010000010.1:0-16350 GCA_041624095.1 Oleiphilaceae bacterium | reverse complement strand
CGACGGCACAGTCAATCACATCGCGGTGCTTATCTACGACGTTACAGATATTGCGAGCAACCGCAAGGCACTGGAGAAAGTTAACCTGGAACTCGAAAAACTCAGTCGCACCGACAAGCTCACGCAGCTTAATAATCGTGGTTACTGGGAAGAGTGCTTGGACCACGCCTTCAGCCGTTTCAACCGCTACGAAACCACTTGCTCGGTGGTCATGTTTGATATCGACCACTTCAAAAAGGTGAACGACACATACGGCCACCAAGCCGGAGACGAAGTGATTCGTGTCGTTTCGAGGGTCTTACTCGAAAACTTACGAAACACCGATATTGCCGGTCGCTATGGCGGCGAAGAGTTTGGCGTAATTCTCGATAACACTAACGCCGATGCAGCCTTGATATTCTGCGAACGGGTCAGGAAGCAAGTTGAAGCTCTGGAAGTCGTGCACGATAAGCAAGTCATAAAATTCACCATTAGCCTGGGGATAAGCCAGGCATCGGAAACAACCGAGGACTACAAAGCCTGGTTAGAGCAAGCAGACCAAGCCTTGTACGCGTCTAAAGAGGGCGGCAGAAATCAGTCCAATGTGTTTGGGCGCTAGTTTGGCCAGCAAGTAGACTTAATCAGCACCGCTCGCCAAAGACTTATGCAGCCTGTACTCACTCAGCTTTATCTTTTTCCGCTTTAATACATGCTGCGTATATCGCGTAATACTCATCTGCGATGCGCTCCGGCGCATAGCGTTGTAGTTGTTGAGAAGCGCGCTCTACCAAGGCTGCGGCGAATTCCGGCTCATTAATCAAGCGTTCAATAGCCTCAACTATCGCAGTTGCTGATTTTGCAGGCACCAAAAGGCCGGTTTCTTCGTGCTTGATCACATCGGGGATACCACCGACATTGCTGGCAACAATCGCTTTTTTGGCATAGATCACATCTAACAGGGTAGACCCTAAACCCTCCTGCAATGAAGGGAAGACAAAGTAATCAAACACTTCGATGAAGCTACCAACATCCTGATGAAAGCCGCAAAATTCGATATTGGGACTATCCCCTGCCAGGCTTTTTAACCAGGCCTCGTCCTTTCCCGCGCCAAGAAAAACAAAATGTAGTTCGGGCCGACTATGCGCCAGCTTTTTCGCCGCTTCGATCAGGTACTGTTGGCCTTTATCAGCATTGACCAGAGCCCCAACATGGCCAATTACGGTCTTGCCTTCCCAGCGGGCTTTTAACTCCTGAAGCGTGCCACTGTCGCTAGGTAAGCTGGCAAAAGAGGATGGCACAATGGGTATTGAAGCAGACACGCCATACTGCTGCATCACTTTTTGAATGGCTCCGGAGAGCGCCACAACCGAACTGGCACCAAGGTATGCCTTTCTGGTTAAAAGATTACTGCGCGGTGTTTTAACAATGCGGCGCGTTAACACATAAGGCCTTGCGCTGAACTTGCCATACCAGTAAGCCCATTTCACTGCCTTGGCTTCGTGCGCGTGAACCAGATCTGCATCAAACTTACGCAATGTGGCGAGCAAAAACGGTTTTCTTATCTCCACAACGCTCACTCGAGGTAAGCCTTTTAGACGCTCAACGAGCGGAGAGCCGCGTCGCACCAACACTGACTGCTGCAAGCTCACCCTCTTGGAGAGACTTTGCACCAACAGCAAAGTCTGCCTTTCGCCCCCTCTAAACCCTTTGGCAAGATTGACATGTAATACCTTCAACTTCGCTCCTTAAAAGCTTTATTCTGCCACCCGTTAACAACAGGCTACACATTAGCCTAAGCGCAGGCACAAAAAAAGGAGCCCGAAGGCTCCTGTTACTAAAACAACTAGTAAAAATAAGGGACTAGGATCGCTAGCCTTACTTCGACAAGTCCAACAGCAATTTGTTCAATCTACTAACAAAAGCACCGGGCTCTTTTAATTGCTCGCCACTTGCCAATGCAGCCTGATCAAATAACACATAGGTTAAATCATTAAAGCGCTCATCGTTTTGCTCGTTGTTCAGCTGTTTAACCAAGGGGTGTTCGGGGTTGATTTCGAAGCTTGGCTTGGTTTCGGGTACTTTCTGACCCGCTGCCTCCATGATTTTCTTCATTTGCGCATCCATGTCGTGCGCACCGGCAACCAGGCACGCGGGCGAATCAGTCAGACGATTCGTCACGCGCACATCTTCAACCTTATCCTTGAGCAGCTCCTTGATTTGCGATAACAAGCTTTCATAGGTTTTAGAGGCTTCCTCTTGCTGCTTCTTGTCTTCTTCACCTTCAATCTCACCCAGGTCAAGTTCGCCTTTGGTAATATCCTGCAGATGCTTGCCTTCGAAATCGCTTAGGTAAGAAATCATCCAACCATCTATACGGTCACTCAATACGATGACTTCGATGCCCTTCTTGCGGAAGATCTCCATGTGCGGGCTACTGATACCAGCCGCATAACTCTCGGCACTGATGTAGTAGATTTTCTCCTGATTCTCTTTCATACGGCCGACGTAGTCTTCGAGAGACTGAGTCTGGCTGGCGTCGCCATGCGTTGTCGCAAAACGTAGCAACTTGGCAATTTTCTCTTTGTTGGAATAGTCTTCAGCGAGACCTTCTTTTAACACCTGACCAAATTCATCCCAGAACGACTGATACTTTTCGGCATCGTTTTTCGCCATCTTGCCCAAAATATCCAGTACCCGCTTGGTCAGAGCCGCTTTCATGCTTTCTACTGCCTTGTCACTTTGCAGAATTTCGCGCGAGACGTTCAACGACAAGTCTTTCGAGTCGACCACACCTTTCACGAAGCGTAAATACAATGGCAAAAATTGCTCGGCATCGTCCATGATAAATACGCGCTGCACATAAAGCTTCAGCCCACGTGGCACATCACGATTGTATAGATCGAACGGTGCTTTGGAGGGAATGTATAGCAGGCTCGTATACTCGAGGTTACCTTCAACACGGTTGTGAGCCCAAGTCAGAGGGTCCTGAAAGTCATGCGAAATGTGCTTGTAAAAAGACTGATAATCTTCGTCTTTTATTTCGGACTTAGACAGTGTCCAAAGCGCCGTCGCCTCGTTAACCGTTTCGTCTTCCGGCTCTTTCGCTTCTTCTCCTTCTGCAGGAGGCATCGGCTCAGACTTCATGATCACCGGGAAGGCGATATGGTCGGAGTACTTCTTAACCAGACTGCGTAAGCGCCAGCCATTCGCGAACTCGGCTTCTTCTTCCTTGAGGTGCAACACGATCGTAGTCCCGCGATCTGCTTTTTCGACCGAAGCGATGGTGAACTCACCTTCACCCTCAGACGACCAATGCACACCTTCTGACTTATCGAGCCCCGCCTTACGCGTATAAACATCCACCTTGTTTGCCACAATAAAAGCGGAATAGAAGCCAACACCAAATTGCCCGATCAACTGTGAATCTTGCTTGCTGTCACCGGTCAGCTTATTCATAAACTCAGCGGTACCCGATTTCGCGATGGTACCAAGGTGTTCGATTACGTCGTCGCGAGACATACCTATGCCGTTATCTGAAATCGTGACTGTTTTCGCCTCTTCATCAAACTCAAGGCGAATCTTCAGATCACCATCATCTTCGTAAAGAGCATTATTAGACAGCGCTTCAAAACGGAGTTTGTCTTCTGCATCCGAGGCGTTAGAAATCAACTCACGCAAAAATATTTCTTTGTTGCTGTACAAAGAGTGAATCATCAAATGCAGCAATTGCTTGACTTCGGTTTGAAAACCGCGAGTTTCCTGATTGGTTTCGACTTGATCTTGTGTTGCCATACTTAGGGTCTCTTCTTTACCTGTTCACTGAGTACATTCGATTTCGAGTACATTTGCTTTTTGTACCGTCACGTTTCTTCAACCTGGCACGCCGTATCGCACAGGCACCAAGCGATAAAATGCTTACGCAACCTATGTGGGGACAGCCATCTAGAATTCAAGCTTCGATCATACAAGTGATGACGGGCTTGTTGTTTTTTTGCCGGATGCACGCTACCTTGGCGCTTTTAATGCCAATAAAGAATGCTCTCTATGTTACGTTTCGTCGCCATCACCCTGTTTTCAGCAGTCGTATTTATCGGCATGTCTGCCGTGATAATGGATATACGCTATGGCGGGGGTGCAGCCTTCCCCGATCTAAGCGGAGAGCCACTTTTACCCGCGAGCGCACTGGAGCACGTGGCTGACCTGCCCTATCCTCCGGGGAACATAGCCGTAGCAAGCGATGGCCGCGTTTTCTTTAGCTTTCACCCTGAAGGGAGACCAGAATACAATCTGGCCGAATGGCACAACGGCACAGCACGCCCCTTGCGTTTCGCAGGCCAGGAAGAACTTAAGCTTGAGACTGTCTTATCGATGCGTATCGACCAACAGAACCGACTCTGGCTACTTGACTATGCCAACCATGGCAGTGGTACACCACAAATCGCCGCCATAGATCTTTCGACTATGAGTCTGGTCCATCACCATGTGTTTGACAGTGATATTGCTGGCTTGGGTTCTCACCTGAACGACTTCCAAGTGGATGCCGCCGGGCGCAAAATCTACATCGCAGACGCTAGCATATTGGGGCTCGACCCAGCACTGATCATCTATGATATACGGGAACAAACAGCAAGACGGGTACTCGATGGGCATGACTCGGTCGTCGCGGATGATTTCGTTCCGGTTGTGGAAGGCCAAAAAATGCTGATCTTCGGCGTCTTTGCCATTCGACCAGGAGTGGACTCCATCGCGCTAGACAGACAAGGCGAATGGCTGTATTTCGCTCCAGTGACCGATCAGCACATGCACCGCGTGCGTGTCAGTGACCTTAACGACACCTCACTCAGCAACGACGCCCTGGCTCAAAAAGTAGAGCAATTTGCCATTAAAACCATGAGCGACGGAATCAGTACAGATGCCTTGGGAAACATCTACATCAGCGACTTGGAGCACTCGGCAATTACCCGGCTCACGCCGTCCGGCAAGCTTGAGACTCTGGTTAAAGACACTAAATTACGATGGCCCGACGGTTTCAGCTTCGGCCCTGACGGCTGGCTCTACGTCACCGCCAGCGCCTTGCAAAGCGTGATCGCCAAACCCGACAGCTACATTCGCGAGCAAGGGCCTTATCAAATATTCAGGCTACAAACAGGTACACAAACTGAAGCGGGGCATTGATGCGCCGCCGCATGAAGTCGCGGCGACAAAAAGAGCCTTTAGGTATCTAGCAGAAAGTGTGCTCTGGCTAAGGCAATTGGTTTATCTCGCGACGTCTGCCAAGCATGAACTTCGACATTCGCGACTCTGCCTCCCAAGCGTGTAACATCGCACTCAACGAAGGTATCCCGGTTCTGGCCTGCTCGCAGGTAATCCAGCGAGAAATCGATAATTTTGGGGAATTTTGGCACGCTTTGAGAGACCAGCAGGTGCAAGGCCGCCGACAATTCCATAAAACCGCCGATCACGCCACCATGAATAGCCGGAAGAATCGGATTACCAATATTGGAGTCTTTCTGCACCAGCTTGAACGACGGCCCCTCTCCTGAATCAACTATCTCGATGCCAATAAGTTGTGCATAGGGGATGGCCTTTACCAGAGCCTGATAATCCTTGTTCTGTGCGACGGCTTCTACTACTGACTTAAAATTACTGCTTTTCGATACCGCCTGACTACCGGGCTCAAAGTTGAGTTTATAGTCTTTGGTCATGTAATCCAACGACGGAATGCCTTTGTCGCCCATGCGCATAAAGGTAGCAACACAATGTGCCACGGTACGATCAACCTGATACGCCTCACAGCGCATAAACAAGATATTCGACGTCGCTCGATAACAACTGGCACGCGCAAACACCGACTGCCCAGGCTTTGCTGAGCGCATATAATCAACTCTGAGATCCAGCGTCGGGCAAAGCTCAAACTCGGGCACTGCGCATAACACCGCCGCCCCCGAAGTCGTATCCATCAGTGTGGTAATTGCCCCGCCATGAATCACGCCCGTATCAGGGTTACCAATAATTCGCTCACTGTAGGGCAATTCTAAAATAAGCTCGTTTTCACGCGCAGAGACCACCCTGATGCCTAACTCCTGACACTGTGCCAACACTGACACAAAGCGATCTACCTGATCAAACAGCTTCGATTCATCTCTCATAGACTTCTGATACTACCTATATTCGTCACTAAAACCGTTCGCTTGGGATTCTATAGCCCCGAATGAAATTGTGAACAGTGTCTCATAAAAGCCATTATAGCCATTCTCTTTCGCCGATAAAAAACTAATTAAAGCTCTAAGCAGCTAGCTGGCTTGAGCGTATTGCTAATGAGCCGAAACACCAAGTTAGTTATTGGAACAGTACATTGCAGACGCAAGCCTTGTTTCAGTGACCCTGTATGTCGCAAAATGAGGCTTCCTTAGTTTTTAGCCATTCGGGTGTTGCTTTCAATGCGTCTCGTTCCTGTTCTCGTTGCTCTACGCAAGCGTGCTCTCGCTACCCTGCTCATCTCGGCCTCACTATGCAGCATTAGCGGCTGCACAGTGAACCCGGTGACGGGCGAATCCCAGTTGATGTTTAGCTCAACCGCGAGCGATATTGAAATCGGCAACAGCCAATACAAGCCTGCCCAGCAAGCGCAAGGCGGGCTGTACTATCTAGACCCGGAACTAACCATCTACCTGCGTAGCGTCGGCAACAGACTGGCTGCGGTGTCTGACCAACCCCACCTGCCCTACGAGTTCGTTATTCTGAATAACTCGGTTCCCAATGCTTGGGCTTTGCCTTCGGGCAAGATAGCGATCAACCGCGGTCTGCTCGTCAAGCTCGAAAACGAAGCACAACTCGCAGCCGTACTCGCTCATGAAATCGTACACTCGGCTGCACGCCATGGCGCACAACGGATGCGTGACAATTTGCTGTTGCAGGTTGGGATGGCAGGGCTAGGGATGGGTTTAGCCGATAATGACTATCGAGACCTGATTATCGGAGGGGCCTCACTCGGCGCCTCGCTCACGCTTGCCAAGTATGGACGTGACCATGAACTGGAATCGGACTACTACGGCATGCAATATATGGCAAAAGCCGGTTACGATCCAAACGGCGCCGTCGAGCTGCAAAAGCTGTTTGTCGCCTTGTCCCAGAGCCGCTCCGGGAGCTGGCTTGATGGTTTGTTTGCTTCCCACCCCCCTTCCCAAGAGCGGGTAGAAGCCAACATACGCACTGCCCAAGCATTGCAACAGGAGCAATACACTCTCGGTCACACGCCCTATCAACAAGCGATCGCTTACTTAAAAAGTAAAACTCCCGCCTACGAGCTGGCCGACAAGGCGGCAAAGCAAATAGCAGACGGCAAACTCGAAAGCGCACTTAAAAATATAGATTCCGCACTAAAAATAGAGGCTAACGAGGCCCTGTTCCACTCGATCAAAGCACAAATACTCGACAAACAAGGACAAGCACAACAAGCCCTGGTACACCATAATCGAGCCACTGCGCTTTACCCCGAGCAGTTCTCATATTTTTTGTATCGCGCCGAAAGTCACCTGGCATTAGGAAATGATCAGGCGGCACAGCAAGACTTACAACGCAGCATGGCCTTGCTCCCTACCAGCGTTGCGGCACTGGCGCTAGGCCAACTGTTCGAACAACAAGGGCAAACACAAAAAGCAATCGGCCTGTTTTCGATGGCCGCCGAAGCACGAGGCGACGCTGGGCAGCGAGCTGCGCTTAGGCTGGCCACACTCGAGCTACAAAGCCAACCTGAAAAGTACCTTAAGCCCAGACACGTACAAGACCCTCAAGGCCCTCTGCTCGTTAGAATACACAACAACAGCCCGGTCGATGTCAGCCGTGTAGCGCTATTAACCGAAACATTCGACGCTCAGGGGCAGCGCATAAGCGCTGATGAATGGCAGCTCAACTCGCCCTTAAAAGCAGGTCAGACGAGTGCGTATTTCCCGCTCAAATCGGTGTATCACTTGCCCGACGGGCATCGGATCCGAACTTCAATCCTCAAGGTAGACCTTGCGCTATGAAGGGAGCATACGAGCATTTTCATACCCTTATACTTCAACCTGAACGTTTTTTTCGCGTCCTTATCCTTATAACAAAACCAAGAAAGGAAACCTGAATGACTTCTCCACTATCACGCCCTTTAACTCTCCCATGTGGCGTAGAGTTACCGAACCGTCTCGGAAAAAGCGCCATGACAGAAGGCCTGGCAGACAAGTTCGACCGGCCAACCGCCGCTCACGAAAACCTCTACAGAAAGTGGGCAGAAGGCGGCACTGGCTTGCTACTGACGGGCAACATTATGATTGACCGGCGCTATCTGGAACGCGCGGGCAATGTGGTGTTAGAAGATGAGAGGGACCTGGAGCTGTTTAAGCCATGGGTAAAAGCAGGCACAGCCGCCGGTAATCAACTCTGGGTGCAGCTTAACCATCCTGGCCGGCAATGCCCCAAAATAGTAAACAAACAGCCCCTGTCGCCATCCGAAGTTCATCTCGAGCTCTTAGGTAACTTCGGCAAGCCGAAAGCGATGACCGAAGAAGACATTCAAGACGTCATCAAACGTTTTACGCGCTCAGCAAGCCTGGTCCAGCAAGCCGGTTTCACCGGCGTACAGATTCACTGCGCTCATGGCTACCTGCTCAGCCAATTCTTATCACCCAAGATTAATCAACGTGCTGATCAATGGGGAGGTTCACTGGAGAATCGCGCCCGTATTATACGTATGATTATTCGTAGCGTGCGCGAAGTCGTTGGCCCAAGCTTTCCGATCAGCGTCAAGCTGAACTCCGCCGATTTCCAAAAAGGCGGCTTTACACTTGATGAATGCGTAACTGTCGCAGGCTGGCTAGGCGAAGATTCTGTCGACCTGCTGGAAGTCTCCGGGGGCACCTATGAGCAGCTCAGTCTCATTGGTGTCGAGCCGCAAGACGTGCGCGAAAGCACGCGCAAGCGCGAGGCCTATTTCATCGAGTATGCGGAGCGCATTAAAGCCGCGGCTAATATCCCGGTCATGATTACCGGAGGCTTCCGTAGTCGTACCGTTATGGAAGCAGCACTGAATAAAGGTGAAGTGGACGTCATCGGGCTTGCGCGCCCACTTTGCACCCAGCCAGACTGTTCAAATCAGCTGATGGCCCAAACACTCGATCAGTTAGACGATTACGAAAACAAACTCGTATTGGGCAAGGGCGTGTGGGGCAATAACAGCAGCTTAAACCTGATCAAGGCGATTAATAGTTTCGGGCAGGTCGGATTTTACTACTGGCAAATCATTCGCTTGGGGCAAGGTAAAGCGCCTGAACCAGAGCTGGGTGTGTTTCGTTCATTTTGCCGTCACATGAAAAATGACTTTAAATTAAACATGCGGCGCAAGTTCTCTTGAGATCAGACACGAGACCCGCACTAACAGGGAAGGCTAGCCGCAGCCTCATAACTTGGCCAGCGTCAGGCGAAGTTTACGTCGTATTGCGTCAGCCGTTTGCTGCGGGTGTTGTTGCATAAAACAATGCCCGCCCGGCATGGCTACAAAATCAAAATGTGCATTCGCTTTGCGTACTTTATCTTTTGCCGACAAAATAAACGGGAAGGTCTGCTCACCATAAAACATCGTCACCGGCTTTGAGATGGCGGTAATCGCTGGCCACAAACGCCGCGCGTAAGTGGCGAAAATAGCGGCCTCTATTTTTGGTGGGCACTTGAGTGTAATCACCCCTTTATCGTCTCGAGACATCGCATGTGCCAGATAGGATCGCAGGCAGTCTTCATCCCAACCCTTGAACACGCCCCGCTGATAAAAATATTGCCACAATGCGTCTTCATCAGGCCAACTCACTGAACGCACTCGCGCTTGACGCGCTAGCGGCAGATGCCTTGTTAGCCCAAGCGAACCCAAGGTGGAAAATACCTGTGCCGTATGCGGAGACGCATAGGTCGGGTCGAGAAACAGCCCGAAATCAAAAGCATCGGGCTGTTTTGCCATCATGAGCGTCGACATGACCGCGCCATAGCTATGCCCGCAAGCTATCTTGGGCACCGCAGCCCACATTTGCGAGAAGTGCGACCAGACCTCGGAGAAATACCGAGCACTCCGGTTCCAACCGGCATACTCCCTGCCTACATCACTATCGCCGTGGCCTTGTGCATCGCTAATAAAAATATCAACCTCGCCCTGCAGCGCGGCGAGCAGTTTTTCATAGGTCAGGCCACAAAAACCGTTACCGTGAATAAAGTGCAAAACCGGCTTACCGCTCGGCTCGGTGTAGTGACCTCTGAGGGTGAACCCTCCCGATACATCATACTGCCAGGGTCGCAGATTTTTCAGCACACTCAACTACCACTCCTTACTTTTCACGTTTTTCTGAGCCTATCCCAAAGCGGCTCAATCACAGCCGGCTCCATCGCGCGAAGCGTTTTTAAACCAACGCTAGGATACGCTAAATCACGCATCAGGTGCACAAATTTCAAGGTTACGAAAGCATCAAACCAACTGTGAAACTCTCGGCTAAAGCGCATTGTGGGCTGATGCGCAAGATGCTCGATTAAGCGTTCAAAATGCAGTTGATTTAAAACCATGGACACCGCCTGCTGTTGCTCAGCTTCAAGCTTGCATAACAAAGCGCGATCCAGTTCGGCTTGCGAGGGCACCGTTGCTGCTTCATTAACGCAGCTCAGCAATGCACGCAAGCACACGAAAATTTCCGGGTGATAAAACAGGTAGTCCTGTTCTGGGTCTGTCAGCTCACCGATAGCTACCAAAGCCGGGCCGGTGCCGAAGGGAACTCTCAAGCTAGGACGGCCCTGAATAGCCAGTACCGGTTTAGACAAACTGATGACCTTGCCTACTTTGGCTAGTTTATTGAGCAGATAGAAGTCTTCTCCGGCAGCTCGCTTTGGTACGCCCCTGACCTGGGCATAGGCTAAGGGAGTCACTGCAATGGCAGAACCGATACTATGAAAAGCAAAGGGTGAACCGGCCCAACGCAAACGCTCTACAAAGTAATAAAGTCGAAACTCATACAGAGCCATCGCCGTTTCGTAACCGGGCTCAGGCCGGTGTATAAAGGGGTAGAGGCTTACTGATTGCCCCTCGACCGGAGGCGGAATATCAAAATAACCCTGCGGCAAACTCACATCCGCATCGCAACTATGCAACCAGTTGACCTGCTTTCCATATCGAGCAGAAATATCCTCCGACACATACAACGCGAAGTCGAGGCCGATTTTACGTGCCAGCCCTACTCCCTGCTTATGCGCTAAGGCCGATTCAGCGCTCGTATAATCAAACACATAAAGTGCCGTTCGCTCGTTCAAGTTAGCGTAGGCGACACCAGCGCCCTCACTGAACGAATAACACTCGTATAGCCGCGCCAACGTTTTTTGTGTTCTTAACCTCGCTTCATCAAAAGCATTATCGGGACAATTAAACACCCAGACATAGGCGATACACCGAGCGCTATTGAAATTAATGAAGGGCATGAGATTTTCGAGAGACTCATCGAAAATGGGAATAACGCAGATACCCTCGTAAGGCTTCGTCAAGCTGGAGGTAGACACCCACAATTTGGCCTCAGTGGCTGCAGGCTCGGCATAACGTGCCAAATACTTAGCGATTACCTGTGACGACAAAGCTTCCTCACAATAAACTGCCGAAAAGACCTGATAATATTGCCGCAAGTGGACGACAAAGCGGGCCTTTGCTAGCTCGATCTCTAGCCACTAGCTTATGACCAGTGCTTGTCGGCGATACCCGCCAATGCATGCATGCGTGCCTTAAGGGCCTCGGAATCGTAAGCTTGGACCGGTAACTTACCCCAAACCGGCGCGGGCCATGCCGCATCGCCCTGAAAACGCACGACGTGATGAATATGTAATTGGCTGACGACATTCCCCAATGCAGCGACGTTCAACTTGTCGCCCCCGAAAAGCGTCATCATGGCCTTGCCAAGATACACCGATTCGGCATCCAACTGCTTACGCTGCGACTCATCTAGCTGGTAAATTTCACGCACGTCGGCCAGCCGGGGAACAAGAATCAGCCAAGGGTATTGCGCGTCGTCCATAAGCCGTACTTCGCAAAGCGGCCAAGACGCAAGGTGATGCGTATCGGCTGCCAGCTGCTTATCAAGAATGAAATTATCCGACATAGCGCTGCCTGCTAGGCCTCTTTTCTGGCTTGCCAGCTACGCTCCCAATTGAGCGCTGACTTAACAATCACATTTAGGTCGTCGTGATCCGGTTGCCAGCCCAAAACCTGTTTGATTTTGGTGTTATCGGCCATTAAGGCATCAGGGTCGCCGGCGCGTCTGGCGACTTCTTCAGCAGGAAAGTCGACACCAGACTCGGCTTTCACCACGTCAATGACCTCTTTCACCGTGAACCCCTTGCCATAGCCACAGTTCAATATCTGCGACTCGCCGCCTTTTGACATATAGTCCAGTGCCATAACATGCGCTTTGGCCAAATCGTCCACATGAATATAATCCCGAATACAGGTTCCATCGCGCGTTTCATAGTCGGTGCCGAACACTTTCATCCCGCTGCGCGCGCCATTGGCGCATTCACAGGCCACTTTGATCAGGTGCGTCGCCTCTGGCGTAGCCTGCCCCAAACGACTATCGAGATCAGCTCCAGCTACATTGAAATAGCGTAAGATCACATGCTTTAGCGGTGTTGCAAATGATAGATCGCGAATCATCTGCTCACTCATCATCTTCGATGCACCATAGGGGTTAATTGGCGCCAGCGGCATATCTTCTGTCAGTACTTTTTCTTCCGGCATACCGTAGACCGCTGCAGTAGACGAAAACACCATATAAGGCGTTTGATACTTCTCAATAATACCAAGCAGATTAAGTGTATTGCGGGTGTTGTTGCGATAATACTTAAGCGGATTTTCAACCGATTCCGGTACTACGATGTGCGCTGCAAAGTGTAATACCGCTTCGAAGCGATGTGCACTGAATACTTCGTCCAGCTTTTCGGTATCTGCAAGATCCCCAACAATTAGTTCGCCACAGGTAACCGCCCATTCGTAACCGGTCGATAAATTATCGTATACCACGATATCGTGCCCGGCGGCGCCCAATTGTTTTACCACATGACTCCCTATATAGCCGGCACCACCTGTTACCAATACTTTCATCTACTCATGCTCCTTCACTTACTCCCGGCACCATTGCCGTATTAACTGTCTTGCGACTTGTTCTGCACCTCAAGTCGAGAACTTTCGATTTGGACGCGTCGTTTTTGTTCGCGCTTTTGTTCTCGTCGCTGGGCAAAAAAGCGGCTTATGAGCGCACTACACTCGTCTGCCAGCACACCTTCAGCATAGCTGATTTGCGTATTCATGGCAGGGTGGGCCAACAAGTTATTCTGGCTGACGACTGCGCCAGCTTTTGGCTCCCGCGCACCAAATACCAGGCGTGATATACGCGCATGTATCAGCGCACCAACACACATCGTACAGGGCTCAATCGTGACGTAAAGCGTGGCACCGGGCAAACGATAATTTGCCAGCGAAGATGCGGCAGCACGCAAGGCTTGTATCTCGGCATGAGCCGTAGGATCACAACCGGAAATGGGCGCATTAAAGCCCTCACCCAGCACCTCGCCGTCACGCACCAGTACTGCCCCGACGGGCACTTCACCCTCGCTGGCTGCTCGCTGCGCCAGCACTAAGGCATGGCGCATCCAGGTTTCGTCACTCTCTTGCATCAGACGATCATTTGCAGTGGCTTTAACTGGCTTATTCCCACTCAATAGTGGCGGGTGGTTTAGACGATATATCGTAAGTCACACGCGAGATACCCGAAATTTCATTGATGATGCGGTTGGATACGGTTTCCAGAAATTCATAGGGTAAATGCGCCCAGCGGGCCGTCATAAAATCAATTGTTTCGACGGCACGCAAGGCTACGACGTATTCATAGCGGCGCGCATCGCCTACTACGCCTACGGATTTCACAGGTAAAAAGACCGTAAATGCCTGACTCGTTTTATGGTAGAGATCAGCGCGATGCAACTCTTCAATAAAGATCGCGTCGGCTGCGCGCAGGATATCAGCGTATTCTTTCTTAACTTCTCCAAGAATCCGCACACCAAGGCCCGGCCCAGGAAAGGGATGGCGATAAACCATATCGTAGGGTAGGCCCAGCTCCAAACCTATTTTACGCACCTCGTCTTTAAAAAGTTCTCGCAGTGGCTCAACCAGTTTCAGCTTCATATCCTCGGGCAGACCACCGACATTATGATGCGATTTGATCACATGGGCTTTACCGGTTTTGGAAGCAGCGGACTCAATCACGTCGGGGTAGATGGTACCCTGTGCCAGCCACTTCACATTGTCTATTTTGGCCGATTCCTGATCGAAGACTTCGATGAAGGTATTACCGATTACCTTACGCTTTTGTTCTGGGTCCGACACACCCTCAAGCCGGGACAAAAACATCGTTTCTGCATCAGCACGAATCACTTTGACGCCCATGTTATCAGCAAACATCTTCATCACCTGGTCGCCTTCGTGCAAACGCAACAGACCGTTATCTACGAACACACAAGTCAGCTGATCACCAATTGCGCGGTGCAACAATGCCGCGACGACCGACGAATCGACGCCACCCGAAAGCCCTAGCAGTACATGATCGCTACCGACCTGCTCTCGCACTGTCTTAATCGCATCATCAACGATGTGGCTTGGCGTCCAAAGCGCTTCACAGGCGGCAATATTTAGCACAAAGTGCTCTAGTATGCGCTTACCCTGCAAGGTATGTGTGACTTCTGGGTGAAACTGTACGCCATAGAAATGCTTGTCGGCATGATACATACCCGCAATCGGGCACGAATCGGTGGTCGCAAGTATTTCGAAACCTTCAGGCATGGCAACCACTTTATCGCCGTGACTCATCCATACATCGAGCAAGGCCTCGCCCTGCTCCGATACGTGATCTTTGATATCTGCAAACAGCTCCGATTCACCGCGCGTTTTGACCTGCGCATAGCCAAACTCACGCAGATCCGAGCCTTCCACTTTACCGCCAAGCTGTTCGGCCATCGTCTGCATACCGTAACAAATACCCAGCAGTGGAATCCCCAATTCGAATACGCACTGGGGTGCTCTCGGGGTATCGTCGCCCGTCACCGACTCCGGCCCGCCTGCCAGAATTATGGCTTTAGGCTGGTACTCCCGTATCTCGTCTTCGCTCATATCAAAAGCGCGAATCTCACAAAACACCCCAATCTCTCGCACTCTGCGTGCGATCAATTGTGTGTACTGGGAACCAAAATCGAGTATTAGAATACGATGCGCATGAATATCAGACATAAATTTTGAATAACCTCTTGAAACAGAAAACGGGGCCACTCTAAAGAGCCTGCCCCGTAAATAACATCAAATACAACCCTTAGGATAAAGCGCTGCTTCAGTTCTACCCATTAGCCAATACGATAGTTGGGTGCTTCCTTGGTAATCGTCACATCGTGCACATGACTTTCTTTCATACCTGCCGAGGTAATACGCGTGAACTGTGGCTTAGTGCGCATCTCTTCAATACTGGCGCTCCCGGTGTAGCCCATACTTGAACGCAGACCGCCCATCAGCTGGTGAATAATCGCCGTCATTGGACCTTTACACGCAACCCGCCCTTCGATGCCTTCCGGAACGAGTTTGTCTACGCCCGACTTTATATCCTGGAAGTAACGATCACTCGAACCCTGAGACTGCCCCATCGCACCGAGCGAGCCCATACCACGGTAAGCTTTATAGCTACGACCCTGATACAACTCAACTTCACCGGGGGCTTCATCGGTACCAGCAAGCAAACTGCCGATCATGATGCTATGTGCGCCAGCCGCAATCGCTTTGGCCAGATCTCCCGAAAAGCGAATACCGCCATCGGCAATGAGCGGAATACCACGATCTTTTAATGCACCGGCAACATTCGCCACGGCGGAAATTTGCGGCACGCCTATGCCCGCGACAATACGAGTGGTACAAATTGAACCGGGGCCGATACCTACTTTTACCGCATCCGCACCCGCATCAGCCAAGGCGATAGCCGCTTCAGCAGTAGCAATATTGCCGCCGATCACATCGACATCGGGATAATTTTCTTTTACCCAGCGAACCCGGTCGACCACGCCTTTGGAGTGTCCGTGGGCGGTATCCACCACAATCACGTCAACACCAGCCTTAACCAGCGCGTCGATGCGTTCCTCGGTACCTTGGCCGGTACCGACGGCCGCGCCAACGCGAAGCTGACCAAATTCGTCTTTAGAAGCATTGGGGAAGTCTTGCGATTTTTGAATATCTTTAACCGTCACCAAACCTTTCAGTTCGAACTGGTCGTTCACCACCAACACTTTTTCAAT
>JBFJVR010000009.1:0-16716 GCA_041624095.1 Oleiphilaceae bacterium | reverse complement strand
GTTGACCGACACGATAAAGGGCTGGTTAAAGTCACTACGCCAAAGTTTCACCTGCTCGATCGCCTGTTCGAATACCCAGATGTCGATATCGAAAATCAAACCGGTTTTTTCTGCAATAGGGATGAATAAGTCGGGCCTGACTTTGCCTAAATCATCATCTTCCCAGCGGAGCAGAGCTTCAAAGCCCGAAATAGACATGTCTTTCAGGTTAATCAAAGGCTGAAAGTGGAGTTCCAGTTGCTGGTTGGCAATGGCGTCCTGCAATTTGTTTTTGATCGTATTGTTAAGCAGGATGTTATGCATCATGGTTTGATCGAAGAAGGCGTAGGTATTTCGTCCGGCTTCTTTTGCTTTATACATGGCCGTATCTGCTTTTCGAATCAGTTCTTCAGTGCTTTCGCCGTCTTCGGGGTAAAGCACAACGCCGATACTGCAACCCAGCTGAAGCTGGGAGTCATTCAGACTGAAGTTTTCCTTGAAGACCAGGATGGTTTCTTCGGCAACTACCTCGGCTTCTGAGCGTGACTGGCACTGGAAGCTAGCGATAAACTCGTCGCCGCCGAAGCGCGCGACATAACCGTCATATTTTTCGATCAAGCGCTTCAAGCGAGCCGCACTTTCTTGCAGGATGCGGTCCCCGATACTGTGCCCGAGGCTATCGTTAACCTCTTTAAAACCATCCAGATCGATAAAAAACATCGCCAGCTTGGTTTCGTGATCACTATTTTGGTAGTGCTCCATTTCGCTTTTCAGGTGGCGATCAATATGGCGCCGATTAGGCAGGTTAGTGAGTACGTCGAAGTTCGCTTGATACTCTAACTGGTTTTCGTAGGACTCCCTGGCCAGCGCAAATTCGACCACCTGTCGCTGCCCCTGGTTCAGCGCCTCGACCAAATCAGAAAGCTCGTCTTTGTAGTCGGGGCGGTTCAACTTAATGGGAATATGATTCTTCTTCGTTAGCCGGTCCGGGTCGGCGGTTGCTATGCTGATGTCAGACAGATGCTGGGTGACTGCTTTTCTCACGATCGTACTGAATACGAAACCGATCAGGCTGATCATTAACGTTGAGCTGATCACAATGACTTTGACCTGCTCCATCACGCCGCCAGCAATTAACTCTTCGTTTACGTCAACTTCGAGGCGGCCCATATCCTGGCCATTAAATATAAGGTCTGCTTGCAGGCTCGGCGGTTCGACAATTTCGCCATACTCATAAACATTGCCCAAAGATTCAACAATACGCAAGCCTTTGATGGAGGGCATACGATACATACCTTCGAGCAGTATTCGGGTGCTGTCCTGATCGACATTCCAAAGGCTTCGCGCGAGCTGCTGCTTGACGGCATGAATAGTTTCTTCACCCTCTTCGTAGACCGAAGAGCGGTCTTCCTGATACTGCTTGAACAGCAGTGAAGATGCGGTTACCAGCGTAAAGAAAATAGAGATCGAGATGAAATAGAACGATAAGCGGTGTCCCAGTTTTTGAAACTGCAGCTTGTTTCTCATCCTGCCCTTAGTGTTTGAACCCAAAGCAAACCCGCCTGTCAATGTGAGCGACAGCACTTCAATTTTGAAGTAAGTGATGTCGCAATACCTATAGCGCTGACCTTCTATGTGTGGTTTTTCTGAAAGTCAGCGATTGAAATTCATTACCCAATACTAGTTCAAATCCTGCTTTTTTGGAGGTGAAAAGATGATTTTTTCACCCTTGATTGCATTTTACCTGATTTTGCCCTGTTTTCCTTGCCGGTTGCCGGGCTTGATCGAGGCGATTTATGGCGCTGTGATTTAGCTATACTGGTGTCGCAGAGCTTTTGTCTATTGCCATTGCAGGGTATGATGTCGCGCCAAACACACCCTTAATGTAAGAGCGAAGCGCAATGTCGATTAAGTCAGACAAGTGGATCAGAAGAATGTCTCAGGATCATGGCATGATAGAGCCATTTGAGCCGGGGCAGGTAAGAGAGAATGAGCAAGGGCGAATCATTTCCTACGGCACTTCGAGTTACGGTTACGATGTGCGTTGCAGCAGTGAATTCAAGATTTTCACCAATGTGCACTCTGCTACGGTAGACCCCAAAAATTTCGATGAAAGCAGTTTTGTCGATATCGACAGCGATGTGTGCATTATTCCACCTAACTCCTTTGCGTTGGCGCGTACAGTCGAGTACTTCCGTATTCCTCGGAGTGTCTTGACCGTGTGCCTCGGGAAGTCTACCTACGCGCGTTGTGGAATTATCGTGAATGTCACGCCGCTAGAGCCTGAGTGGGAAGGCCACGTTACTTTGGAATTTTCGAATACCACAAATTTGCCAGCAAAGATCTACGCCAATGAGGGCGTGGCGCAGATGCTGTTTTTTGAGTCAGACGAAATTTGCGAAACCAGCTACCGTGATCGGGGCGGGAAGTATCAAGGCCAAACGGGCGTTACCTTACCCAAAACCTAGGCCCGCTTAGTCCCATAAACGGCTTGCCTTGGGCACCCTTGGTATTACAGTAACTAAATGACCGGAGCTGCGCTCCGGTCTGTCAGAGGAATCAGGCCTGATCCAGAGCTTGGTCAATATCAGCGATGATATCGTCAATATGCTCGATTCCAACCGATATTCTGACCAGGTCTGCGCTTACACCTGCTTTTTGCAGTTCGTCCGCATTGAGCTGGCGGTGCGTGGTGCTGGCAGGGTGGCAAGCAAGTGACTTTGCATCACCAATGTTCACGAGTCGCAAGATCATCTGCAAGGCATCAATAAAACGCGCCCCCGCTTCTTGCCCGCCTTTGATTCCGAAACTAAGTATGCCCGAGGCCTTACCGCCGGTTACTTTCTGACAGGTAGAAAAGTAAGGGCTGTCTTCCAGCGCTGCGTAGTTGACCCAAGCGACCTTTGGGTGGGCCTTAAGATGGGCGGCAACCTGTTCGGCATTGGAGCAATGCCTTTCCATGCGCAGGCCTAGCGTTTCGAGGCCTTGGAGGATCAGGAAGGCACTGTGTGGTGCCAGGGCTGAGCCAGTATTACGTAAGGGTACAACTCTACAACGGCCGATAAATGCGGCAGGCCCAAGTGCTTCGGTGTATACAACTCCGTGGTAGGAAGGGTCGGGCTCGTTAAAGGCAGGGAAGCGTGATTTGTTGGCGCTCCAGTCAAATTTACCGGAGTCGACAATGATACCGCCCACGGTCGTACCGTGGCCTCCAATGTATTTGGTGAGTGAGTGCACCACGATGTCGGCGCCCAGATCGAAGGGTCGGCATAAAAATGGTGTGGCGACGGTGTTGTCTACAATCAACGGCAGGCCATGTCGATGCGCCAGCGTTGCAAGCGCCTCGATGTCGACAATATTACCAGCCGGGTTACCAATCGATTCGCAGAAAATTGCCTTGGTATTTTCATCGACCAAACTATCCATTGCGGCGTAATCATCATGAGATGCCATACGCACTTCGATGCCTTGTTGCGGGAAAGTGTGAGCAAACAGGTTGTAGGTGCCGCCATAGAGCTGGCTGGAACTGATGATGTTATCGCCACTGCGGCACAGGCATTGGATGGCGTAGGTGATGGCAGACATGCCAGAGGCCACAGCAAGCGCGCCAATACCGCCTTCCATCTCGGCAATACGCTGCTCGAGTACGGCTGTGGTAGGGTTCATAATGCGGGTGTAAATATTACCCGGAACTTTAAGGTCGAACAGGTCTGCGCCGTGTTGTGTATCGTCGAAGGTATACGAAGTCGTTTGGTAAATCGGCACGGCTGCGGCCTTGGTTGTGGCTTCTGATTCGTAACCGTGATGCAGAGCGAGTGACTCCAGCTTCATGTTGTTCTCCTAAATAGTATGTCGCGGATTTGTTTGGCGTTTATGTGGAGCAATATTGTTATACCTTGTTGATGTTACAAGATCAGAGATTCTATGATAAGGCCATGCCTGTATATTGGGGGCAGTTTTAGTGTGTTTGCCGGGAGCGCTTGTGGAGCAGGAAGGAGTCATAAAATACACCCTCGATTTTCGAGAGCGGGTTCTGCAACTGCCAGCCGGGTGCGTGCAGCAACTGAATGCTTGCCGCAAGGAATTGCGCCAACTTGGCTTGTTGGGGCAGGATGAGCACCGCTACGATGGCTGTGGTTTTGGGAACGTATCGTTGCGTCCGACAGGCCAGGCGAATCATTTTGTCGTTTCCGGTTCGCAAACCGGCCACCTCGAGCAGCTCGAAGCGCGGCATATAGTGCAGGTGTGCGCTTACCAGCTGGGAAAAAATTGGCTGAGCGCTGAGGGTGAATGCATGCCCTCGTCTGAAGCGCTCAGTCACGCAGCCTTGTACGCTGTGAGCGCTGAGGTGCAAGCCGTTGTTCATGTTCATGCGCCTGATATCTGGTACCATGCGGAATCAATGGGGCTGGCCTGCACGCCATCGCATTTGCCCTATGGTACGCCTGAAATGGCGACGGCACTGCAAGCGTGTGCGGGGCCGCTGCTGAGGCAAAAGCAAACCTGCATCATCGCGATGAAAGGGCATCAGGATGGAGTCATCGTAGCGGGTAAAAATATCTCGGAGTGCACGCGGGATATCATTGCCTTGCATGAGAGAGCTCAACTGTTTGGTGGCAAAAACGGTGAAAAAGAAAGGTCCCGATAGGTTAAGCAGCCCTGACTTACACACCTCAGTAGGTGAAAAACCACATAAGAATCGAGTATATGAACAGGCAAAAATTCCAGAAATCACTCAATACCCTCGTTGGCTGGCGTGAAAGTGCGTTTATATTAGCCTTGGCTGAAAGGGCTACGCCAAATGCGCAGTTATACTATGCTAGTTTGGGTGAAGACGACCTAAAGGCCGAGGCTTGTTGTCGGGTTCTGTCGACGCTCGCAGAACAGACGTGGCAGCATCTTGTTTTTGCGCCCGGCGAAGAAGAAATAGTCGCTACTCTGGATACGGTGATTGAATGTCTTCCAGATGATACGCAGCTAGAGCACTATGGTGCCTTGCCGACGTCCGACTGTTTGTGGCTTTATGAACAAGCATTGCTTAGCGGGATGAACCAAGATAAAAAACGAGCCTTGGCTGCGAGCCAAAAGTCGCTCGAAACGATCACCGGGTTTATCGAATTTTCAGAAGGTGAAGGTTTGTCGGACAATGCCCTGATCAAACTGTTTGACTCTCACCCCCTTGTAGAGCGCGAATTTTCGTTTCAGCAAGAATTGTCCGACTCACTTCGTGCTGCACCGCACCCCGGTAAAGACTTGATTGAAGCGTTACGGAATCTCGCCCAAGATGAGGGTGTCAGCAACATCGGGATCAGCCTGGCTTAGCGGCGAACGCTTACATCGCCTTAACAAGCTTAGACGCGTAAAAATAACCGCAAGGGATCATAGCGGCAAAAGGAGAGCGATTTGACGAAGTCCATTAATAGCCTGATTATATTTGGCGCTTTCGGTGATTTGGCAGAGCGCAAGTTGTTTCCCGCGGTGTATCAATTGCTGCGTCGGCAATTACTCGACGAGAGCTTTCGCGTGTTGGCGCTGGCCCGACGGCCAGTGAGTCCAAGCGAGTTTCATCAGCATGTCGCGCAAGGCTTGCGCGAACACTTGCCCCCTCAGGACTTTTCGGAAGCCTTATTGCAGCAGTGCCTCGCACGTATTGACTACCAGCAGCTCGATTTTTCGCAATTAGATGATTACGTTCGCCTGCAGCCTTGGTTGGCAGGTCGCGGGGACAGCAGCGGCATATTCTACCTGGCAACCGCAGCGACACACTATGGCGCTATTTGCGATGCGTTGGCGAGCGCAAACTGTATTGAAGAAGAGAGCCGGGTGGTGGTTGAAAAACCCATTGGCTATGATCTCGCATCGAGTATTGCGATTAATGACAAGCTCGCGCGCCATTTTCGCGAGTCCCAGATTTATCGTATCGACCACTATCTTGGTAAAGAGACCGTACAGAACCTGCTGGCCTTGCGCTTTGCAAACTCTTTATTTGAATCACAGTGGGATCAAAAGCATATTTCTCATGTCGAAATTACGGTCGCAGAAACCGTCGGGATAGAAGGCCGCTGGGACTATTTTGACCAGGCCGGGCAAATGCGCGATATGTTGCAAAGTCATGTATTGCAGCTGCTTTGCCTGTTCGCCATGGACCCACCCAATAGTTTGCATGCCGATGTGATTCGTGATGAAAAGGTTAAGGTATTAAAAGCCCTAAAAACCATGACCGGGAAAGGTAAGCAGCACGCAATGGTGCGCGGGCAGTATGTTGCCGGCTCCATGAATGGCAAGGCGGTGCCCGGTTATCTCGAAGAGCCTGATGCGGTAGCAAATAGTAAGACTGGTACCTTTGTCGCGATTAAAGCGGGTATCGATAACTGGCGGTGGTCCGGCGTGCCTTTTTATCTGCGCACGGGCAAGCGCATGCACGAAAAGCTGACGCAAATTGTGGTGCACTTTAAACAGGCCGCGCACTTTATTTTCGATAGTGATCAGCAGCATATCACCTACAATAGGCTGATAATCCGTATTCAGCCCGACGAAGGTATTAGCCTGCAGATTCTTACTAAAGAGCCGGGGCTCGACAACTCCATGCGTTTGCGGCGCGGCCCTTTGAATATTTCCTTTCGTACACAAGGTGAGTCAATTCCCGATGCCTATGAGCGGCTGCTTTGGGAGGTGATCAGGGGAGACCAGTATTTGTTTGTCAGGCGTGATGAAGTTGAATGGGCGTGGCGTTGGTGCGATCAGCTGATGGGTGAATGGGAGCAGGCAAATGCACCGCCGCTCAAATACCCCGCGGGTAGCTGGGGGCCGCAGGAAGCGATTGCGCTAATGACGCAAGACGGGAGAACCTGGCATGAAAGTACCTAAGGGGCTCCCTGTCTCCGCTAGCTGGCACGAAGCAGGCGGCCCGGCAACGCTGGCATCTAACCTGGCTGAACAGGTGGCATACCGGCTGCGTGCAGCCTTAAGCGAAAAGCCCCGTGCCGTGTTGGCTGTTTCTGGAGGGGCAACGCCACAACGCTTTTTGGCAGCCTTGTCAGTTATACCGCTGCCCTGGCAGAACATTGATGTCGTCTTGGTAGACGAACGCTGGGTGCCGGTGGATCATCCTGATAGCAATGAGCGAATGATAAGAAAACAACTACTTCAGAACGCGGCTCAACGCGCTACATTGCATAGTTTGATTGAGCCCTTCGCAAGGCCAGAAGAGGGTCTGGATGCGCTTCGTCAGCGCCTGTCAACACTTGCTTGGCCGCTTGATGTAGCGGTATTGGGCATGGGGCTTGATGGTCATACTGCTTCTATCTTCCCTGACATGCCGAGTCTTGAAACCGCACTGTATGATGGGCAGTTAAGGTGGGTTGAGGCTTACCCTCCCGCCATATTGCCGCCACGGGTAACAATGACAGCTAATTCGCTAAAAATGGCCAAAGATATTTTTTTGCACATTGAGGGAGAAGCCAAGCGGCAGGTGCTGGCTGAGGCTTGTTTACATCGCGACCCTTTGATTCATCCAATTTGGTCGATTTTGGAGCATGCTGGCACACAGATATTCTGGGCACCAGAGGAGGCCTGAATGAAGCTTTATTCGGCAGAGTTAAACGAGAAAATGTCACGCATACTTCAGGCGGGGCCGGTGTTACCGGTAATCACTATTGACCCGGAGGACAGCTCACAGGGAGAAAACCTGCTTTGCGCTTTGTATGCAGCCGGAATTCGTGTCTATGAGATTACTTTGCGTTCGCCCGCGGCCTTGCCTGCGATCAAGCGTTGGCAGGCCAAATATGCCGATATTTGTGTCGGGGTGGGAACGGTGTGCACACCTCAGCAAGCTTTCGAGGCGCATCAAGCCGGTGCCGCGTTTCTGGTATCGCCGGGAACGACGCCGGACTTGCTCGATGCAATGATCGATACAGGCCTGCCCTGTTTGACGGGTCTGGCGACGCCTTCAGAGCTTCTGCTTGGATATCAGCGCGGCTGCCGCGTGTTTAAATTTTTCCCGGCTGCAGCGGCGGGCGGAATACCGATGCTGCAATCTTTCTCGGGCCCATTTGCTGATGTGAAGTTTTGTCCCACAGGAGGTGTGAGTGAAGCCGACTTTCTGGACTATCTCCGTTTACCAAATGTGCTTGCTGTCGGTGGTACCTGGTTAGCACCCGCGCCCCTGCTGAACAGCGGGGATTGGCAAAGTATTACCTCAATAGCGCAACGCAGCTTAAAGGCAGCGCAATTGCGTTGACGCAGTTTGGTTTTTCAGCTGGAGAACGACCGTGAAGCGAGATTCTAAGGGGAGAGCGAGATGGATCGTAGCCTGAAAAAAGTACTTGAGCTAGTAACAGCCCGTAGCCAGAGGGCCCGCGAGCAGTACCTGAGTAACATGCACTTGCAAGCGCAACAGTACCCTCCCAGAGCCAGTTTATCGTGCGGGAATCTGGCGCATGCGATCGCCGCCTGTGACGAACAAAGTAAAACGCGTTTGAGCAAGGCGCAAGGGGCGAACCTGGCGATCGTTACGGCCTACAATGACATGCTTTCTGCACATCAACCGTATGGTGTTTATCCTCGGCAATTGAAGCAGTTTGCCGCCAGCAGGGGGGCAAGTGCTCAGGTAGCAGGCGGGGTTCCGGCAATGTGTGATGGTATCACTCAGGGGCAGCCGGGAATGGATATGAGTCTGTTTAGCCGCGACGTAATAGCGATGTCAACGGCGGTTGCCTTAAGTCACAACGCCTTTGATGGCAGTCTCTGTTTGGGGATTTGCGATAAAATTGTTCCCGGCTTATTGATGGGCGCGCTTTCCTTTGGGCATTTACCTTGTGTTTTTGTTCCTGCGGGGCCGATGCCAAGCGGCTTGTCTAATAAGGAAAAGCACCAGATTCGACAGGTGTATGCCGCCGGCAAGCTCGAAAAGAGCGCATTGCTCGAAGCCGAGATGGCGTCTTATCATTCGCCGGGAACCTGTACCTTCTATGGTACCGCGAACAGTAATCAACTATTGCTCGAAGTGATGGGTTTGCAGTTGCCCGGTTCCGCTTTTGTGGCGCCTGACTCTCCGCTACGCCTGGCATATAACGAAGCTGCAGTAGCGCAATTGTTGAACTGTATCGAACGGCCTGTTCCTCTGCACGATATCGTGACTCCGCAGTCGATTATAAATGCGGTTGTAGCATTGCTGGCGAGTGGCGGCTCGACCAACCATACGATCCATCTGATCGCGATTGCCCGGATGGCCGGTATTATTCTGAATTGGCAGGATTTTGCAGAGTTGTCGCGCATCGTGCCTTTGCTGGTTCGTATTTATCCCAATGGCGATGGCGATGTGAACGACTTCCAGCAGGCGGGGGGAATACCCTTGCTGGTTGCTGCTCTAATGGATCGCGGGCTGCTAAGCGACGATGTCAAAACCGTCATGGGAAAGGGTTTGGCGGCTTATATCGACGTTCCTCACTTAAGTGACGGCGAGTTGAGGTGGCAGCGAAGTATCGAAGGGTCGCGAAATAACAGCGTACTGCGAGATGCCCGCCAACCTTTTGCTAATCAAGGTGGTTTAACGCTGATGTCGGGTAAGCTTGGGCGGGGTATTGTCAAAACCTCTGCCTTGCAGGAGCGACACAAAACGATTCGCGCACCTGCCAGAGTGTTTGAGGACCAAGCAAAGGTGGTTGATGCTTTTGAGCGGGGTGAGTTATCGCGAGACTGTGTGGTTGTGGTGCGTTTTCAAGGGCCGAAGGCCAATGGCATGCCCGAACTGCACAAGCTGACGCCTCCCTTGGGCGTATTACAAGATAGAGGCTTTGCCGTTGCCTTGCTTACCGACGGCCGCATGTCGGGTGCTTCGGGCAAAGTCTTAGCTGCGATCCATGTTTATCCGGAAGCGGCTGAAGGAGGGTTAATCGCCAAAATACGTGATGGCGATATGGTTTACCTCAACAGTGAGACCGGAGAGATGGCGCTTGAGGTAGATGATGAAGCACTGGCGGAGCGTGAACCTGCAACGCAAAGTGCTAATCAACAACAGCAGCTTTTGGGCAGAAATTTGTTTGCCGGGTTTCGGCGCTCAGTGACGGCCGCCGAAGAAGGCGCGTTAACGATGGGCAGCGCGAACGATACAGAAAGGGAAAGCGGGGTTTGAGAGTAGGCTACAGGTTTTGCCTTTTCGCACTGCTCGCTCCGCTGCAATCGCTTGAGGCAGATGACTTGGCGCATTCGCTGGGCGTGTCATGGCAGCAGTATGACGAGCGCGTCTATGGTGACAGGTCCAGCGCAAAACTGGAGCCGCAGCAATGGAGTATTGATTATTACTATCAGCTCAACGAGCTGTGGACGGCCGGTGCATCGCTTTGGCGGTCCGATGCTGAGCGCAACTGGAGCGACCAGGTGAGTCTGCAGCAGCAAGGTGAAGGTGTGGCACTGAGCCTAAGTTTCGAGGACTTGCATTGGTGGTTAGGTCTGGGGTTCAGCATATCTAGGTCTGAGCTAAATGGCAGTGCCCAGAGCAGTGGCGAGCTGTTTTCTCGCGGTGAATTGGATGAAGACAGCGAGTCGTATGAAATATCAGCAAGCATTAACTGGGAATGGGCCTTGGGCGAAGGCTGGTTAAGCCCGGGCTTAACACTTGCTCATCAGCAAAGTGAGTCCTTACGTGTGCAGACCTTGCGGGGCTCAGGCGCACCACTAGAACAGCGGAATCAAACCGAGCAAGAAGGGGCTTACCTGAATGCCGGTTTGCACTATGCCTGGCCTTGGTTTCATTCGGCAAGTTCTGTGCTTATGCCTTACGTAGCCATCAACTGGATGTGGGAAATTTCGGGTAATGTAGCCTTGCAGCAAACACTGCAATGGAATCGTTATCGCGATACCAATAGCAGCCACGAAGGTGGGCAGAATGATCAATCGGGCAGCGCGCTGCTGGGTTTGAATTATCATTGGCAGACGATGTTTTTCGACCTGTCGTGGAGCGAAGCAATCGATGAGCCGAGCCTGGGTTCGAGCCTGGTACTAGGCTTGGGTGTGGCATACTGAGTTAAGTCAAAAATGTTGAAGAGAGTCAGAATGAAAAAATATCTACGTGCAGCGCCCTTGCGCCACCTGCTGTTAGTTTCGCTGATACTACCCCTAGGTTTCGCCGCTGCTGCCGAAAACCGTGGTCTGTTCTGGCAAGTCGAAAAGGATGGAAAGCTGGTCTATTTGTTAGGTGCGGTGCATTTCGCGAATAGTGAGCTTTACCCTTTGAGCCCCAAAATCATGGCGGCTTACGAAAAGTCGGATGTGTTGCTGGTTGAAGTAGACGAGCAGCGAGTCTCACTCGAAAAACAGCAGGAGCTGATTCAACGCTATGGCTTCTATCCAAACGGAGAGACTCTGCACGACCACTTGCAGCCCGCGACCCTGGCTCAGATCGAGACCTTGTTAAACGATTTTAAATTGCCGCTCGAACAAGTAGCAGCCTACCGGCCCGGTATGTTGGCGATTACCTTAACGACGCTACAGGCGAGCAAGTTAGGCTATACCGCGGAACAGGGCATAGATCGTTATTTTATGCAGAAAGCACGTTACAAAAAGCCGATTCGGCAGATAGAAAACTTTGAGTCGCAGATGCAGCTCATAGCGGCGCTCCCTGAAGATGATCGCAGTGTGCGGGATAGCTTTGGTGAAATGTCAGATTACGAAAGCACTTGGCGGAACACCATGGCAGCCTGGAAGAAGGGTGATGCCGTAGCCCTTTATGCCTTGGCGATAGGTGATGCCTTGCGTGACTATCCCAGTCTGCGGGCATTTTTTGAAACCTTGTTTTTTAGCCGGCACGAGGCGATGGTGGCCAGTATCGAGGATTGTTTCGCGCGTGACGAGCGGTGCTTTGTGGTCGTGGGGGCTGGTCACTATGTCGGCCCTCGAGGTATCGTCGCGGAGTTGGAAAAACTAGGCTATCGTGTGGAACAAAAATAATTCGCATAGTGCCTGCTTTTTGCTTCAATGTTCTTGCACTGCGTGGTCGTGGAGCTCGACATATGGGGCACGAGTCGTATACTTTTATTGTGCGTACAAATAATAAAGATCAACGCCCTTTGCATTCACCACTATTGAAACGGACATATAAATATGAAACCACTGAGTCTTGCGGATCAGGTTTTTCTGTGGCTTGAAAAACGGCAGCAGCCTATGCATGTAGGTGGCCTGCATTTGTTCAGTTTCCCTGAGGGCGTGGGCCCGAAATATGTCACTGAGTTAGCCGACTACATGCGTAGTTACGAAAAGCCTATTACGCCCTTTAATCAGCGCTTGAAGACCCGCTTTGGCCAGTACTACTGGGAGCAAGACACCCAGTTCGATCTGGAGCATCACTTTCGTCATAGTGCATTGCCCAAACCGGGCCGGATACGTGAGCTTTTGTCACTGGTGTCGGTGAAGCACAGTGCGTTGATGGATAGAGAGCGCCCCATGTGGGAGTGCCATTTAATTGAGGGCATACAGGGTAGGCGCTTTGCCATGTACTACAAGGCTCATCACTGTATGCTCGATGGCGTGGCAGCCATGCGTTTGACGATGAAGTTGCTGTCTGAAAGTCCGGATCAACGCAATTCACCGCCGCTTTGGGCGCTGCCCGAAAGGCAGCGCAAGACACCGTTGGGCGTCAGTCGGGAGGGTATTGCTGCCAGTCTTGCGGCGCTTGCCGGTGAAGCAGGCAAGCAGATTTCGACTGTACCCACTCTGATTCGAGAAGTGGGTCATGCCTTGAATCAGGCACGCAGTAATCCCGATTATGTGTCGGTTTTTCAGGCGCCTCCAAGCATTCTGAATAAACGCATTACCGGTTCGCGGCGCTTTGCTGCGCAGTCATACCCCAAAGAGCGCTTTACCGCCATCGCCAAGAAAACCGGGGCGACGCTGAACGACGTTGTAATGGCAGTCTGTGGTAGCGCTTTGCGGAATTATCTGATTAGTCAGCAGGCTTTGCCAACCAAGCCGCTTATTGCCATGGTACCGATGTCGATGCGTCACGACGATAGCGACTCGGGTAACCAGATTGCCATGATTCTGGCTAATTTAGGAACGCATATCGCCGACCCTGCACAGCGCCTGAATATTATCAGGGGCTCGATTAAAGATGCCAAAGAGCGGTTCTCGCAAATGAGCCTAGAAGAAGCGATAAATTATACTGCCCTCATGCTGGCACCGGCGGGTCTGAATATGTTGATGGGGCTGTCCAACAAGCTGCAGGCCTTTAACGTGGTGATTTCCAACGTGCCAGGGCCGAAGAAGCCGCTATATTGGAATGGCGCAAAACTCGAAGGAATGTATCCTGTTTCTATACCTCTCGACCGGATCGCGCTAAACATCACTTTGGTAAGCTATGTAGATCAACTGGAGTTCGGGTTTACCGCCTGCCGCCGCACTCTGCCGTCCATGCAGCGGCTATTAGACTATGTAGAAAGCGGGATTGAAGAGCTGGAAATCGCTAGCGGGATTAAGTAAGTGCCCACTAGCGCAAAGCAGGAGTTGACAGGAGTATCGGCTCTGGCAAACTTGGCGGCCCAAAAAAGCAGCAGGATATCAGCATGACAGACAGCAAGCCCAAAAAACCGGAAACCTTCGAGCAAAAAGTCAGTTATGGATTCGGCTGGCAATTTGGTCGGCAAATGCATAAGAATAAGTTCCCCGGAATGGATATTGAGGCTGCCGTACTCGCCTTGCGCCAGTGCTTTAATGGTGAGCCGTCGATGCTGTCGGATGCGGAGCTAAACGAAGCTTATGATGCCGTTAAGGAGCAGCGCAAGCAGGTCGAGGCCGAGCGGCAGTCAAACTATAGAGAGTTATGTGACGCTTTTTTGCTCGAAAATGCCAAGCGAGAAGGCGTGCAGACTACCGAGTCGGGGCTGCAGTACGAAGTGCTTGAGCCTGGGGAAGGTGCCAAGCCGCAGCTGAATCAGTTGGTAAGAACCCACTACCACGGCTCGTTTATAGATGGTCAGGTTTTTGATAGTTCTATTACCCGCAACGAAGTCGCTGAGTTTGGTGTTGATCAGGTCATCCCCGGGTGGACAGAAGCGCTGTTGATGATGCCTGTTGGCGCTAAATGGCGTATTGCGGTTCCGTACCAACTCGCCTACGGGGAGCTAGGCTCGCCACCCGCCATTCCGCCGTTTTCAACCCTCGTGTTCGATATTCATTTGATCGAAATAGTCTCGTCGTAAGCGCTCAGGATGAACAGCTGACCTCAATGCCTTCTGCCCAGTCGGGTGGCAGCTTGGCATAGGCGTCAAAGCCCGTTTGTTCGTCGAAGGGTTGAGTGAGTACCTTGTGCAGGCGCTGGACTTCGCTGTAGTCGCCTTGTTGTGCCTGCGCAATCGCTTGCTGTGCGAGATAATTACGCAAAACATATTTTGGATTACAGGCGCGCATCGATGCTGATCGGGTTTCGGCGCTGCGTTCGCTTTGTTCTATGCGCTCGCGATAGTGTTGCAACCAAAGGTCGAAGGCCTTGATATCCAGACAGTGGTCGCGAATTTTTTCAGGCTGCAGCAGCAGGTCAGGATCGCTGAGTTGGCGGAAGAAGAAACTGTAGTCCAAATTGTTGTTGGCGATGAAAGTAAGTGTTTCGAAGATAAATGCTTCGTCTGCCTGCTCTTCGAGGCCTAACTTAGCTTGCATGCCCGATATGAATGCACGATTAAACTCTTTTCCATACGCTGCGAGGCCTTCGCTTAATGCGTCTTTCTCCACTAAGGGTGACATGGCTTGTGCGAGAACACTTAGGTTCCAGTGTGCGATGGCCGGTTGACGGTCGAAGGCATAACGCCCCTCGTGGTCCGAGTGATTACAAATAAACCCCGGTTCAAAGCGATCAATAAAGCCAAACGGCCCGAAGTCAAAGGTCTCACCGAGTATAGACATGTTGTCGGTGTTCATCACGCCATGGGCGAAGCCCAGACACTGCCACTGCGCGATAAGGCGTGCCGTTTTTTCTGCAGTGAGCAGGAACAGATCGGCGTATTGATTGGCGCTGCCAGCAAGGCAGGGATAATGGCGTTTAATTACATAGTCGGCGAGGGCTGTCAGCAGTGGCAGGTGACCGCTGCGATAAGCAAACTCGAAATGTCCGAAACGAATATGGCTGTCGCTTACCCGCAGCAGTGTGGCGCCACTTTCAAGCTGTTCTCGACGCACCGGAGTGGCGCTGTTCACCACGCACAAGGCTCTTGAGCTCGGTACACCAAGCGCCGCCATTGCTTCGCTGCACAGGAATTCCCGAATACTGGAACGCAATACTGCTCGACCATCGCCCTGTCGAGAAAAAGGTGTCTGACCTGCACCCTTGAGATGCAGGTCAAGCAGGCGGCCAGAGGAGGTTTCGATTTCGGCCAAGAGCAAGCCACGACCATCGCCCAAGTCAGGATTATAGTAGCCAAACTGGTGGCCGGTGTACTTCATCGCGATTGGCCGCCATTGTGGCAGGATTTTCTGCCCGGCGAGCAAGGCCAGATTGTGTTGCGAGCCTAACTCTGAAGCATCGAGCCCGACCAAGGCCGCGCACGCCTCACTCGCAATGACCAGTTCGGGTTTATCCAAGCCGCTAGGTTGTACCTGTTGATAGAAGGCCGAGGGCAGGTTTTGAAAGTCGCTACGAAAGCTTAATGATGAGAAGGTCTTAGGCATGGGGGGACGTTACCACGAACGACTACGAGAACCAAGAAAGGCGCGAGTGGCGGCAACAGAAGTTCATGCTGTTATGTCCTCGATCTAAAGTTCCGCCAAAGCGCAAAGCTGAAGACGGTAATAAACAGGATATAGACAGAGTTAATGAAAGCATGTGGGTGACGTGTATAAAAGCTTCTTTGTGTCTCGCCGGAATGGGGCAGGTCAACGAGGTAACCGCCTGCCTTATGGTATTCAGAGATGAAAATTATCCTGCCATTTGGCAGTGCTGCAATAGATGGCCCTTTGTTAAGCGCATGTATCAGCGGGACCCGGTTCTCGACAGCGCGAAGAACAGAACTGTATATGTGTTGATAAGGTTGCAAGGAGTTTCCGAACCAGCCATCGCTGGATAAAGCCGTGATGATGCCGCCTGTTTTCAGCGTCGAGACGGCCCCGGCGACAAACTCAGGAAACATGGTTTCGTAACAAATAAGGGGTACCAGCGCTTTGTCCTGTACCGTAAAGCTGTGTTGTGACCTGCCTTGGGCAATATCATTTAAGAATTCGCCGAAAAATGCGTTTACCAATGTTTTAAGACTTGGCAGCTCGTCGGCCCAGGGGACATACTCCCCTAGCGGGATGCGCTTGATTTTAGCGTAGGTGTTTGCAAGCTCCCCTTGTGCGCCGAGCAATGCGGCAGAATTGAACGTTGCGTGCTTGTCCTTTTCCTCCGCTGCTATTGATTGATCCAAGTCCTGAAAAAGTAAGGGGACGCCCAGGCTAGACACCTGCTTTGCGTAAGCTTCGCGGACTCTTGGATGATCAAAATACCCTTTGTATTTCGCCTCGGGCCATATAACCAGCCCTGCACCGCCAGTGACCAGCCGCTTACTCATGTCCATTTCAGCTGGGAATGTTTGGCTGTATCCGGGGTAATATTTGGGCGGACCAAGGTCCGGCACTTCATTTGGCTGAACGATGCCAATCCGCACTGTTTGCCAGTGTTCTATTTCGTCATTCCATCGTTCCGTTGTAAACCACCCATAAACCAGCCAGCTGAGTATCAGCCCTGCTGCAACACCAATATAGCGCAAAGGGCGC
>JBFJVR010000008.1:0-17879 GCA_041624095.1 Oleiphilaceae bacterium | reverse complement strand
TAACGGCGGCACACTGTTTCTGGACGAAATTGGTGACATGCCCGCCGATACCCAAACACGACTGCTAAGAGTATTGGCCGATGGTGAATTCTATCGCGTCGGTGGAACAACCCCGGTCAAAGTTGATGTGCGGATCATCGCTGCCACACACCAGAATCTGGAAAAACTGGTACAGGCGGGCACATTCAGAGAAGACTTGTTTCACCGATTAAACGTGATTCGCGTGCACTTACCGAAACTAAGCGACCGCCGCGAAGATATCCCCAAGCTAACGCATTATTTTTTAAAAAAGGCGGCAGACGAATTAGCCGTTGAGCCAAAACAACTTCGGCCCGAAACCGAAGAATACATAAGTGCCATGCCATGGCCCGGTAACGTGCGGCAGCTCGAAAACACCTGCCGTTGGCTAACCGTCATGGCCAGTGGGCGAGACGTACATGTCTCCGACCTCCCACCGGAACTGCTCGAACAGGAAAGCCAATCACCAACCGGAAGCAGCTGGCAAGAGGCTTTGCGTAAGTGGGCAGACCAGGAACTCAAAAAGGGGAAAAGCGCGGTTCTCGATGTCGCCGTGCCCGAGTTTGAACGTATCATGATCGAAACAGCCTTAGGTCATACGGGCGGCAGGCGCCGTGACGCCTCCTTGCTACTAGGCTGGGGGAGAAACACCCTGACGCGTAAGATCAAGGAGCTGGGCATGGCAGATGACGAACCCGAAGAGACCTAGCTAGAAAGTCTTGCCCTTAATGGTTCAGCAAGGGCTTAGTAAGCCTGATACGCTTAGTTTTCGACTTCTCGCCAGTAAATAATACGGTCATTGCCACGGTATTGACCAAACGTCGCACTGCGCGTCGGGTGGTCTTCTAGGCTACCATCTGCATCCCAGTCGTATCGAAGCCAGTCGACTGCCGACAGGTCGACATCAACGTCAACCGAGCCGGTATAATTCAGGCCGGGGCTTGCACTGTTATACGGCGCGGAAAAACTAAAGCCGCCCTCTCCAGATATAAGGGTGCTTTGGAAGGAAAGCGTCGAGCTGCCAGCTCCCACCGTTATCCCGCTGATACTTCCTGCACCCGCCGTACCCGCCGGGCTGGTGGAAATAGCCGATACTAAAGTGCTGCAATTATCCGCAGTGTTCAATACGAAATTTCCACTGGCATCGAGGTACTCAACATGCGCACCCATCGCAAGGGTTTGTGTTTCAGGGCCATAGGTGTTTTCCATCACCCAGCGACCGTACCGTAGGGCGGTACCAGTGGGCGTCCAGCTAGGCAGAGTGGCGGCAGCAACCGAATCGGAGTCCGCAAGGGCGCTGGCAGCAACCGTCAGGCTGCTGACAAACGGCACCACTTCGGCATTGGCGTTTTTGGTGTAGACGAAGGTATCACCCGCGTCGAAGGTATACAGCAATTCGCCTGGCGTAGCAGTCGTGACCAGCGTGCCGCTCCCGGCGATCATATCCGTCGCAGCCACCATCAGGGTGCTGCCATCGGTTCCGAGAGCCGAATTATCGGCATTTGAAAACGTGCGTGTAATACTGCTGGCGCCCAACTTCAGAAATCCGCCTGTCGTATAGTTCGAAGTCGTGCCGCCGCTGCTGTTTTGAGCGAGAATCGTCGCGCTAGGTGGCGTCGCATAGCCAAAGCGCTGACCAATGTAGCTGAAGGTACCGCAGGCATCATCAAACGTTCCGTTGGAGGGCGTCACTACAAATCTGTCGGGCACAAAGCGGCCAACGTTTACGGCAACTCCGGTCGCGTCCGCGCTTGGGTCTGCAAGATAATTATTCAGGGTCGCGCTCAAATCGATAATACCGACTTCATCCCAGGTAAATGTCGTATTCGCCACACCGGCACTAAAGTCACTGCTGCTGCCGCCAACGGTTAAACTCGCTGCAGTTAAGCTCCCTAGGCTGCCAGTAGCAGGCTGATTCAAACTGTGTGAAAAACTCAGGGTACCAGCGCCGGAAGCTTCATTACCAAAATTCGGCGTTGTGTTGTTGTCACTCAGGTCGGCACCAGCATCGGGAACGCCATCGTTATCAAGGTCGTCTAATTGTTGCCACTGCACTGCGCGAACCTGCATCGCCACGTTATCACCCGCCGTCTGCAATACAGAGCCATTGCTGTCTGCGGCATAACTCGCATTGCTGCCGGTTGAGTCATTCAAGCTGCCATCATCTGCCCAGTCAGCTGCTCGCTGACCGCCAAAGTCCAAATCAAACGCAAAGGGGCGAACCACAAAAGCGTTACTCGCGCCATCCAAAGAAAACGCGGGTTCTGGCGAGTTAGCTGCAACGTCAAGATGAGCATATAAGGTTAACAACCCTACATCGCCAAAGGCAAAAAGGAAGGGTGCCTCGCCATTGGCGTCAAAATTCAGTTCAACATCTGTATAACTTAAGCTTGCACCATTGTTAGTGCCGCCGAAAAACGAAGACGCATTACCTTCGACTTTCATTTGGTTCCCCGCCGTGCAGCTAGTCGGGCTGTTGCACTCATAGGCAATACCTACATCAGTTAAACCCTGTATTGCTGCTTCGCAGGCACCCGTATCCGTATTGGTTCGCACCGCACGAATCGTCAGGCTTTGCGAGCCGGCACCGGTGTCGGAATCCTTGCCCGAAATCTGAGTCCCTATAGGACTCGTACCGGTATAGCTTCCATCAGCATAAAAACGGAAGGCCGTATCCAGAAAGGCAATGGGCGGATCTTCACTGCCTCCATCATCAAGATCAGTCGCTGAGCCGTCGCTCACGTCAATGTCGATAGCGGCGCCTGCACTACTCTGATTCAAGTTAAAGGTCACCGCACTGTCGCCCGCCAGAATAACCGGGCTAGCTGGGATAACTGCATCCACTGATGGCGAGGTGCTTATAGTCAGAGCCGTGTTCGAATTGACCATCACCGCGTTGTGACTGGCATCGTGGGCGGTCACAGTCACCGCTTCCGCTTCACAGGTAAGGCCCGTACCACTATGGCTAATATGGTAGTGATCAACCAAATTGTATGCCGATATCGGCTGTGCGGCACAAATCTGCAAGTTTTCAATTTCGTGAATATTGGTCGCACCGCCGGTACTACCGGTAAACGAAACTACCCAGTCACTTGGCACTGCAGCCTGGGAAGGGTTCACGGTAAATACATCAAACGAGGGAATAATGGTGGTATAGCCTGAACCTGTATCGCGCTGCACCTCCACAAAGGCTTGGCCTCCGCCTACGGTATGATCAAGGATTATTTTATATCGATGCCCCGGCCCTAAGGTCGAGCTGCCTTGATCAATTCCCGGAGACAAAGTACCGGTACTGGTCAAGTAAGGGTAGCCGCTAGTGCCACTGCCGGACCCGCGTAAGGCTACAGCATCACGCGCAAAACCAGAACCACCCTGCTTGCCTTCATTTGCCGCAGAGAAGTTGCCATATTCGTCAATCCCTACACCTAACCAGCCACCGGCGAACCCCGGCGTACCGTTGTTGCGCTGCGCATAGCCCAAAGCACCGCCGTAGCTCCCTGGTACCGGCGTAATGGTCGCATCCGAAAAGGTAACAGCGATGCCGTCGGCGCCTGAGCCGTTATAGGCATAGTAGTCAAACTCGACTTCGATCCTGTTCTCGGCACCGGGAAACTGTAGAAGAAGGTTAGCCACAGTAGCGACGCTATTGCTGGCGTCAGTCAATCGCATCGCGCCATCACGCACTACTCGAGGCGTACCGAAGCTACCTGCACTACCCGCCGCATACCAATCGCTGCTCAAAGCGCCAGGGCCACTAAAGCTTTCGACATAGCAGTTGGCCTGACACGATAAGGAGAAAGCATCGCTTGAATTAGCTGCAATTACCTCTCCATCCAGATCCTCGACATTATTTACTGTTACGGTGTACTGTGTCAGGTCATTCAAGGTCACCGCTGCACTTAGCGTTACCGTATTGCTCGTAGTTCGGGTCGCCGAGTTTAAGGCGATTGATGCGCCCGCGGCATTCACCAGCTGATAATTAGATACGCTTTCAGCACTGCTCTGCTCTACATCCTTTGAAAAAGTGAGTATTATGTCCGTGCGCTGCGCACATGACCCATTCGCAGATGTTAATCGTATCGGTACGGGTTGAATCGTCCCCACTCCAATTTGACCCGAGATACTCCCCGTTGAGGCGCTTTGCAGAACCAGCCAAAGAGTTCGATCAACCGATGCCCCAGACGATAGCGTGTTTATCTGAATCGTCGCGGAGGTTTGTCCCGCACTAATCAATATGGAACCTGAGTCCGCGACGTAATCTATTCCAGCTGTCGCACTTTGGTCTTGAGTTGTGTAGTTAAGGGTTATATCACTACCACTTGCCGCGCTTAAGCTTACCGTAAAATTCAGTGGCTGCCCTTGCTCCGCACTCGCATTACCCGCAGTAATAGTGGGCCCACCGCTGCTACCACTGTTGTTATCGCTCCCCTCAGTATCGCCCGCTGAGTTGCCCGGCGCGTCCCCCCAGCTTCCGACACCATCTGGGGTTCTTCGTACATTTTTCGTATTGCTGTTTGCTACCGTATAACTCCAATCAAAAGCAGGCGTGCAGCTAGTATCGATCCCGTTGGTGTAGCCATTGATACTAAAATAGTCAATGGTGTCTCCCGCTGCGTCTTTGAGAATAATAAATGTGCCGCTCCCGTTAAGGTTAATATAATCCTTGTTCCCGATCTCGTTTTTGTCCGCCACAATCCAAGGAAAGTCACTGTCGTCTGCGTTAGATAACAATATTGAGCCCGTGCAACCTGAAGCAGTGCAAGACTCTAAGGTCCAATTATCATAGTCAGCGCTGGTCAGACTGCCCGATAGTGCCTTCACCTCAATAAAATACTCATTGGTGCTTCCCTGGCTCAGCCGGAATACCTCATTAATCGTTGCCAAACCGTAGTAGCCACTTGAGCAGACAGCTCTAACATCAACGGCAACGAACAGAAATAGCACTAAGCCTAGTAATGCCTTAAATGGAACTGGCATCACTGACAGCAACCTTTTACCACGAGAGCTGGTTTGCACATTTCCTTTCATACATTCACCTTATGTCAGCGATACTAATTGCTACTCGCTCTAACTTGGATGGAGCGCTGCGACGCTTCGAAACCACTACCACAGGTCGCAGTACTCAACACCGTATAATAATCAGCCCCACTAACCGTCACCTGGCTACAGTTCAGACTCACCGTACAGTCGTTCAAACCCGGTCGGCTGCCGCTGGCGTCGAAGTCGATCGCCGTCATCGCGCCCGCACAAGCTGCTCCCCCAACAAATACGCGGTTCAAGGCGACCTGCGCTCCACTTTCAGCCGCGTAGAAGGTCTTCATCGCGTGGTAGTCCTGGCCAAAACCTAGACCCGAAGACTCAGTTAAATCGCTCATCGCAACCACAATCAATGCCAAAACAGTGATGATAAAGATCGTTGCAGGTAAGCCGACCCCTTGTTGGCGCGTCAACAAGTTTGGCTCCCTAAAGTGCGCTCTTCTGTTCGCTTCAGTCTCAGGGCACATTACGAATTTGCACCTCCTGATCTATAGCCTGCCTTGGCGCAACACCTGTTGAGGCGCGGCCTACAACATCGAAGGAAAGCGTAATCACTCCACTTCTTGATAAGGTACCAGGCGTAAAGGCGAAACTGCCGTTAGACAAACTGGTACCAATCACCGTTTGATTACTCAAGCCCGATGTAGGCATGCTGCTTTGAAACCCATAGCCGCTGTAGCGATACAGAAACTGTCCCTGAAAACAGAACATCACCGGCTGCCGCACAATATATAGTCGCTTTGTCGGCGAGTCGGTTAAAAACTGGTGGTTCGCACTCAGTTCAACCGTAATCGCATTCACCGTCGTCCCCGCACTAAGTTGCGATATCAGGCTACTGATCGAGCCCGAGCTAGACAAGTTATACACACTCGCTACGTTACTCGGATACACCACCGCACGATCTTGTGTACTATCAACGTCGGCCGCAGAGTAGTTGGGAAACGGCACAGCCTCAAAATTGTTTGCAGGGCTCAAAATTGGCACACTCAGGTAATCACTGCCGCCAACGGTCGGGATAAATTCGATACAGGTATTGCCTGCGTTCATGCGGAAACTATTTGGCAAGGCATCGCGCAGCTCACGACTGACTTTCTCAGACACCACCCAGCCAATTGTCGCTAGCTGTTGCCGTTCGGACACATCTGAAAACCCCTCGACGGAACGACTCACAAAATTGCTGATTCCAACCGAAATGATGCCTGCTACCACGATGGTGACGATCAATTCAATTAAGGTAAAACCCCGCTGCCTGGCGAACATCTGCATTAGAAATTCCCCTTATAAACAGCAAAAGCAACTGCTGATTCACCGGGAGGGGTGACCTGAACGGTAATCAACTTCGCCTGATTATTTGCTGGCACACCACCTGCACCGACATTCGTGCCGTCACACACTACCGTAACGCTGACACTGTAATTCGCGTAGGACGCATCCAGACTACCGATAATGCTAACCGGCGGGCTGTCTGCCGTGCCGTGATAATCGTCAACGTCGTTGTAATTCGTTCTATCTTCACCTGCGTCTGGCCCCAACGAAGCGCAGGAGGGGTTACTGACTTCTGGCAAACCACCAACCGGCGTGTTGTGGTCATAATTTTTGGCGAGAATCTCGTCGAGGTAGAGCTGCGCCAGTTTAAGGGTTTTGTTGCGCCATAGAGGGTCCGAACTGTGCGTCATAGATACGCTAAAGGAGTTCAGTACAGCGACCATGGCGATCGAAATGATCACAATAGAGATCACTAGCTCTATCAGGGTGACGCCGCGCTGACACGAAGAATACAGGTTCACGGGCACGCCCCACTACTTGCATAGGCATAGCCAGAAGACGATAAACAAACGCGGTGCGTGTTGGACCCGGCAAAGCGAATTTCGTGATTACTGCCGGTAGTGAGGTTTGCGCCGCTATCCCAGGTAAAGGTGTATGAGGCTCCCGCGCTGAGCGTCACGCCATCGACCAGCAGGCTAGCACCCGCGGAGTCCTGATTAACGACAATCGGGCTTTGCCCTGCCTTGGAGACGGTAAATACCCAGTCACCTGCTCCATCAACAGCGAGGGTTAAACTAACAGGATTATTTGTTGCACTCATTCCCAGCGCAACCTGCTGTGCCAGCAACGCGCTCGAGACCACTTGCCCTTGGGCAACAAAGCTTGAATAACCGTCGCGCGTATAGAATAAACTGGTCGCTGCCACACTGAGCACACCGATCAGCACGATGACCATCACCAGCTCGACCAGAGTAAACCCGGATTGGCATTTGCGGTTCATGAGAAAGTCCACAGACAAAAAAAGCGCCCGAAAGCGCTTTTCTCGATGACTGAAGAATTAACAGCCGGAGTCAGTCACTACGACATCATAGCTCGCCGTGAGCGGTGCAGTATTATCGACATCCGTATTTGCCGCGGTATAGGTCACCAAGCAGTTAGCTTGCAGCGTAAACGTCACCGTACCGCCACCGGCCGTACTGCCCGCAGAAATAGTGTAATCAGCCGAATCAACATCTGCCGCTGCACCAATACCCTCAGCATTCGCCATTGGGTAACCGTTAATCATGTCAATAGTTGTGCCCTCAAGTGTTACCGAAGCACCCAATGTGCCGCCCGTAACCAATTGCTCTGCATGTGCGATCGACGCCGCCGATTTCAGTGCACCAGCCAAGCCCGCCAAGGAGGCACCACGTGCCTCGGTACCTAGGTCGGCAAAACGCGGTAAGGCGAAAGCGGACAAAATGCCGAGAATAACGATAACCATAACCAATTCAATTAATGTAAAACCCGCTTGACGCTTCATTTCTTATGCTCCTGAATGTGCATGTTTGCTAATTTACTACAAGTTACTTTAACTATAGACATTAAATACTTAAATAACATAGTTTATTTGTGTACTTTTTGTGTCTTAAGGCGACAGTTCTGTATAAACCCTGCCCGTTTCAGGGTCATAGTCGATATAGTAACCATCTGTCGTCTGCATATATGTGTATCGGCAGTCACCGCTAACAATTGAGGTTAAATAATCCGAACCCACGAGCGTGTCGGCCGAAATTGAGTTCGCTGTCATTAATTCGCCCCACAAAGCATTGCATTCAGCTGTGGTCATGCTGGTAGGGCTGGTGTTGCCATTCACCCCGGAAGGCCAGCCATCAATACTGACATCGACGCGATTATCTGGCTCACCAAAACCCTGTAGGTCGGTCACGGCGGTATGCACGCCATTTGCTAGCCATTGGGCACGCACCAGATTTACCGCAGCGATATATGCCCCCCCAGTTGATTCAACACTGGCCCGATGAGCATCATCAGCGAGCTCGGTAAACCGCGGCAAGGCAAAGGCTGCCAAGATTGCCAAGATTGCAATGACAACCACCAGTTCAATCAAAGTAAAACCCTGGTGTGACTTCATGTTGTTTATCCCCATACTAGAATCGCCTTGTTTTTTGTGCTGACCATGCATAGCTTTGTAACGGCTGCAAAGCCAAGGCCTTGATACTTTTCCGCTTACTTTCATTTGACCATAGCGCAACTACCCGAAACTGCAACCAGGCTGACTCTATGTTTCCGCTTTCTACATCGCTCAACCAGTCGTCAGACAGCGGCCGGTAAGCGATGACTTTTCGCCATGGGTCAAAAACCCATTTCCCCCTTTGCTCCATTGCATCTTCGAGGCGTAACTCCCCTAGATACTGGCGGTCGCTCTCTGCCAAGGCCATCCAGTCCATCGGGTTGCTGCCAACGTATTTTTCAGCCGCTTGCATGTCGTCCTTTGCAACCAGCGTCGCCTGCATCAGCAGCACAGCCGAACGCAATTCTGCCAGGCGCATTTCGAAATGCATGTGCTCCGCGTTGTTCATATCGCGGTCGAGCCGCTCCGCCAACCACCAAAGCAAAACAGCCAATACAAGCACAGCTACAGCAAACACCAAATAGCGATTACCAAAGGTTCGTCCATAAATGGATTGCACTGCTAACCCCTGCCCATCGCAGCCTGACCCAAGTCCCATATCGGTAGGAAAACGCCCAAAGCCAATACCAGAACAATGCCACCCATGGCGACAATCAGAATGGGCTCGATAGCCTCTGAAAGCCGCTTTAAGGAATAGTCGGCCTCTTCATCATAAAAATCGGCGACTTCATTCAGCAGGCTGTCTATCGCTCCGGTTTCTTCCCCGACTGCCATCATCTGTAACACCAAGGGGGTAAATATTTCCGTGCCCCGCGCCGTACGCAACAGACTGTCCCCTCGCTCTATGCCGATTTTCATGTCCAATATGCGCTGACCAATAAATTTATTACCCGAGGCTTCAGCAGCAATCGCTAGCGCGTGTGTGATGGGCATCCCCGAACCCAGCATCATGGCGAAGTTTCGCGTAAAACGTGACAACGCGATCTGTTCAAACAGTATGCCGACGATAGGAAAGTTCAGTTTGCGCCGGTCCCACTCGTGGTGCCCGTGCTCCGTCTTGACCCATTGTTTGAACGCGTAAATAGCCCCAATGATCAACCCGAACATCAGCCACCAGTAATCGAGACAAAAATTGGATGTTGCGACTAATACTTGGGTCGGTAATGGCAGATCTGCACCAAACTTCTTAAACACCGCCGCAAATTTGGGTATAACAAACAGGTTGACGATCAATAAGGCGATAAAAATGGCGGATACCACCATCGTTGGATAACGTGTAGCCTGCTTAATACGCTTTCGCGTATCGCGCTCCAACTCAAGGTTTTTACTTAACTGCAAAAATGCATCTTCGAGCTGCCCGGTATTTTCGCCGACGTGGATCATACTGATGAACAGCTCTGAAAAAACGTCCGGGTGAGCCTGCATAGAGGTCGCAAGATTTATCCCGGACTCCAAACGACTGGACACATCCAACAAGGTCTCTTTAAGTACTTCGGAGGTAGTTGAGTCTGCCAAACCCTTCATCGCGCGGATAATCGGTATACCCGCCCGGGTGAGCGCATTCATCTGCCGACAGAAAATAATCAGCTCGTCGAGGCTGGCTTTTTTCTTGCCAAAAGATATGTTGATCGACGCCATTCCTGCACTTTTTTCGGCAAGCTCGGCAATTTTAATCGGCGTGATACCGCGACGGCTCAGTTCGGATGCAGCGGCGCCTTGATTGGCGACTTCTAACTCACCACTAACCGCATCGCCCTTTGCGTCGCGCCCTTTATATTCGAACCTGGCCATTATTGGAGCCCTCCCGACAACACGCTAATCATCCATCCAGTTCCAAATCAAGCTCGTCGGCAAGGCTCAGTTCTTGATCTTCTAGCGTGGCAGAAACTCTAAAGACTTCATCGATACTGATAATCCCTTCTTTGGCATAGTCCAAGGCGCATAATTCAAGCGGCCTGAAATACTTATTCTGCTTAGCCGCAGAAGCAAAGCCATCGGGATCCGCCCGGCGCAAGGCGCCCAAGGTATTCTCGTCCATCTCAAGCCACTCGTAGATACCAACCCGCCCCTTGTAGCCAGTATTGCTGCACTGATAGCAGCCCGCGCCATAACTGAAGGTTTCTGGAATAGCCGCGCTATCATCAGTCATGGCATTGAGCCAAATGCGCTCTTGCTCCGTTGGCTGATAATCGGCCTTACAGTTTGGGCAGATACGTTTCACCAGCCGCTGCGCCAAAACGCCATGCAAAGAACTGGCGACCAGATATGGCTCTGCCCCCATATCAATTAAGCGCATCGCGCTGCTAACCGCATCATTGGTGTGCAAGGTCGACATCACCAAGTGACCGGTCATCGCCGCCCGCAATCCTATTTCGGCCGTTTCTTGATCCCGCATCTCGCCGACCAGTACTATGTCCGGGTCCTGACGCAGACACGCGCGCAATACCATCGCAAAGGTTAGCCCGACTTTAGGATTAACCTGTACCTGTACAACCCGCGGCAGCCGGTATTCGACAGGGTCTTCAGCGGTAATGATTTTGACTTCTGGTTTGTTCAACTGACTAAGAGCGCCATAAAGAGTCGTGGTTTTACCACTACCGGTAGGCCCGGTAACCAATATCATTCCGTGAGGGCGCGTAATCGCAATTTTGAATCGTTCGAGTATCTTCGGCGGCATGCCTGCTTTATCCAGCCCGAGCATACCGTCTGTCTGATCAAGCAAACGCATCACCACGGACTCACCATACTGAGTCGGCATGGTATTTAGACGCACATCAATTGAACGAGACTTAACACGAATATTAAAGCGGCCATCCTGAGGAATACGCTTTTCGGATATATTCAAGCCCGACATCAATTTGAGACGCAACACCAGCGCCGCATTGATACGGGTTTCTTTCATGACGTGCTCCTGCAGCACGCCATCAATACGCTGCCGTATTCTCACTACATGCTCATCGGGCTCAATATGAATATCTGAAGCACGTGCCTGTACGGCGTCTTCAAAAATAGACTGGAGCAGTTTCACCACCGGCGCTTCGCTGTCATCACCAGTAGCTGTGAGGGCTGCCAGGTCAAAAGCATCGTCACCGAGCTCGCTGTCCAACTCTTCGGCGAGGTTGGCTATTTCATCGGTTCGGCGATAAACCATATCGAGCGTGGTCAGCAGTTCACTCTCACGCACAACAGCTTGACGTGTAGGCTGCTTAACTGCTCGGCCAATTTCATCAAGGGCCATTAAGTCCATCGGGTCGGCCATGCCGATCAGCAGTTCGCCATTTTGCTCATCCAGTACGATTGCTCTAAAGCGTCGTGCATGCGTCTCGGACAGTTTTTTTATCAGCTCCTGATTAAACTGATAATGCCGTAGCTGTACAAAGGGAATCTCCAGCTGGCGTGACAATAGATTGAGCAATGCATCTTCTTCGACATAACCGAGGTCAGTCAGGGTTCGCCCTAACCTTCGACCGGTCTTTTTTTGCTCCGACAGCGCGGTCATCAATTGATCTTCGGTAATAATACCGTTTTGGATCAATAGATCCCCGATTCGTATCTTCTTCTTTGGTTCACTCATTTTACTATCTCAATGATTAGCTGCTCAGCTACCGTCACTGTATTAATTCCCGAACACGTTGATCTGCAAAACTGGCGAGGCGCGGATTCAACCCGGCCAATGCCAGTGCCGCCTGATAAGCGCTTAGTGCATCTTCGTAGCGTTCAGCCTGATCCAGAGCAATCGCAAGCCCCGCCCACCAATCGGCTGCGTCTCTATCGTACTCTACAAGTTTAGAATAGGTTTGCGCCGCCTGCTGCGGATAACCCTGCTGCTGATATAACGAAGCCAGCAAGGCATAATATTCCGGAAAAATCTCCAACGCTGGCAAGCGGGTTCGTAAGGTATGTAATGCAAGGTTATGCTCGTCTGTCGCCATCAACCATCGTGCCTTTATCTGACGCAGGTTAGGGTCATCGGCCACACTAACCGTTAACAGAATATCGCCAGCTTCGGCGGTACGGCCGTCTTGCAACAAATGGCTTGCCAGTACTGCTTTACTTTCCCGGTCGATCTCATGCGCAGTCACAAACTCATAAAGCAGGCGGTAGGCTTCTCGTGGCTTACGCTGCAAAAACAACTCCGTTGCTTGCTGTGCCACTTGCGCATCGCGCGCCTCAGGCGTCAGTTCAACACGTGAAGGTCCCCCTTTCGCTTCAAAAGCCGGAGGCTTGCCCTGTGTCGCATTAGCACGTTTATCGCCTTCGATTACCTTTTGCTTGTCGAGCACGACTTGCACCGAAGGCTCAGTTTGCATCGCCAACGCTTCAGCATCGGCCGGTGGGAGCGCCCCCTCTATCCTATTATTTGAGTCAGGCTTTGATGGTGCCAAAGTTACGGCCCTTTCTGGGATGACCCTTTCCGGGATCGCCCTAGCATCAGTGGTTTCAACTTCATCAGGCATATTATTCGCCGCCTTGGTATCGGGTGCTGCTGGCATGGTGACAAGCTTGTTTGCTTGCCCCCCGGTACCGTGTTTATGGTCTTGCTCTATTGATGAAATAGGCTGGCTGGGAGCAATGTGAGCTTGTTCGGCTGCGGGTCTCGGCGGACTACCCGCCTCAGAAAGCGGAAGCTTCGAGCCGCTTTGCTGACCGTCGCTGCCAACAGGGAGTAGCCATGTAAAAACGAGCAGCGCCACACATACCAGGCTAAGCGCCAAGAGTGCCCACTTGCCTTTGTCCATGCCTTGCTGGGGTTCGATTACGGCAGAGACGCTTACCGGCGCTATCTGCTCTCGTTCGGGCGCCTTTCGCTTCTCAAGGTCGCGCAGCATATCGTTGATTACACTCACAACCACAACTCCACTGGCGCCTGAGCCCACACAACGACGGCAAATACCGTTGCAGCAAACTGCCAGGGCAGCCAATTTAGCAGCGGTCTTGGAACGCTTTCTGTGTCTTTAACGGCCGCTTTCATATGCTTGGCCTGCACCACGGATGAACCCTGCCCGTATGCCGCCATCAAGGCCTTGTGACAGAGAATATTGACTAAGCGGGGAATACCTCCTGAAGCCCGAGTAAGCAGAGTGATGGCGCGAGCGTCGAATAATCTTCCGCCTTGGTAACCTGCGAGAATAACCCGGTGAGAAATGTAGCGTTCAATATCTGCACGACTAAAAGCCGAGATGCGATGCTGAAATGTTATGCGCTGCTGCAACTGACGAAGGTGCTTTTGCGCCAACATTCGATCGAGTTCGGGCTGGCCAAATAACACCACCTGAAGCAACTTCTGGGATTCCGTTTCGAGGTTGGTTAGTAGACGCAAAGCCTCAATGGTTTCTTCTGGCATGGCTTGCGCTTCATCAATAATCAACACCACCTGCTTGCCTTCATCTGCATAACGTATCAGGCAGTCATTGATTTGTCGGAGGGCAAGCACGTGCTTTTCGGTAGTGACATCCTGATTCAGATAGCCATCGATATGGCTATAAATCGGGTTAGGCTTGTCCCGCTTGAGACTGGCGCCAAGTTCATCGGCAAGCACGCAATAGAGGGTCTCAGCGGAAAAATGCGGATTAGGAATATACGCAGTGACGTATTCGTCGCCAAGCGCATTAAGCAATTTGCGGCAAAGCAGTGTTTTACCGGTTCCGACCTCACCGGACACTTTAATAAAGCCTTCGCGGTTGGCCAAGGCTACCTGCAACATTTCCAGTCCTTGCCGGTGAGTTTCGGACTTAAGAAAAAAATGCGTATTAGGCGTTAGGGTGAAAGGAGCTTCACGCAGTCCAAAAAAGGCCTCATACATGGAATAGCCTATTCGTAGAAACTGGTTTCGGGTGCCTGCTGCAATACCTCTCGGTGTGCACCAAAACGAGCCCGACTTGCGCGAATGTCGTCACGAAACGCATCCGAGTCGGTCACAGTAGGTCGCAATAATATAACCAGCTCGGTTTTTTCGTTCGTCTTGGATTTTTGTTTGAACAACTCGCCTATTAGAGGCAAATCGCCAAAGAAGGGTACCGAGCTGTTTCGGTCTTCATTACGGTTTTGGATCAAGCCTCCAATCACCACAATCTGGCCGTTATCGGCAGTTATTACACTGTCTGACTCTCTTATTGTAGACAAGGCCAGTGGCAGATCGATCTGCTGTCCGCCAACATTGATGACCTTTTGCTGGTCTTCAACTTTGCTGATTGTTGGATGCACATGCAAAATAATTTTACCTTCTTCACTAATTTGCGGGGTCACGTCCAGCGCGATCCCGGAGAAAAATGGCGTTAATGAAATGTCAGTTGAGCTCGAATTTGCATCATTGTTTGACTCAAAATCGATGTCGGTTACAAAGTACTCGTCGCTGCCGACTTTAATGACTGCTTTCTGATTGTTTACCGTTGCGATACGAGGGCTGGAAAGCACCTGCACATTGCCTTGCGTGCCCAATAAATCGATTGCAGTACTGAAGTTCCCCAGCGTAATCGTTGAAGCAAACAAACCGCCGACATCGGTCGTAGCTATGTTTCGTGCGGCCTGCCCCACCTCTATCGACCGGCGTGCTACACCGTTTGAAAATTCACCCGCTTCCGCAAAGCTCCAATCGATACCTTGCTGATACCCTTCACTAAGCTCTACCTCGAGTATTTTCGCTTCGAGTATTACCTGCCTCTGCATGATCAGCTCTGCGCTATCGAGATATTCCCCCACAGCCGCCAACTCTTCGGCATTTGCCCGCACCACCACCACGCCGGCACTGGGCGTCAGTACAACTGAGCGACCTTCTTCGTTACCTACAATCAAGCGCAAGGACTCACCCAGACTTTGCCAGAAGTTGCTCTCGCTGCTGGTGTTAATCTGAGTCCCCATTCCGCTAACACTTCCTGAGTTGCCTCCGGTACCCGAGCTATCTGAACCCGCACTAGACGAACTGCTATCCGAATTAAAGGTAATTTGCCCCGAACTCACCCGCGTTTCGGAGTCACCCTTGCGTATTACATTCAAATAGTCGATAGCAAATACTTTACTGCGCAGGCCCACGGGAAACACTTTAATTAGCCGGCCTTTCTCTTTGTATTCATAACCATACATATCTTTAACTACTTCGAGCACTTCAGAAATAGTCACATCCTTTAGCGACAGGCTGATCTGACCCGTGACCTCAGGGTGCACAACCATATTGCGGCGCGTACCCTCGACTAAACCGGCAAAAAAGTCGCTTGCAGGAACACCCGTTACGGAAATATCAAAGCGAGGCTCCCGCTCAATATCACGCACCGGAACCAATAACTCAGGTGTCAATGCGGCCATAACGTCAGCAGAGATTTTTGCCGGTTTTGGCGTAGCGGCCAATACCATATCCAGCTCGGCATTGATCCGGTCAATACTTTCAATTGAATTAGCATTGGGCGACTGCAACAAAGCGTTTTTGTTGGCACAAGCGCTGATCAATAATGACCCAAACGCGATTATTGCACTCTGTTTTAGAAGGCTACCCATTTCATTCACACCATTTTCCGTTTCGCGCGAGCCAAAGCGCTCCGCTATAAATCATTTGCGACGTTGACTTACGCCAATGTCGAACGCCCCGCTAGCTTGATTTTTTAAACCCACTAACCTTGTGAACACGCAAGTCTTGCATGCGTCCGTCATATTCTATTGTTACCGCTTCTTCACGAATTCGTATCACGCGAGCGCCCGAAACATAATCACCTTCAGACACTTTCTGCCCGTTTATCATCGCCTGTTTACGCCCGTCGGCATGCAAAATATAGTTTAGTTTGTAAGTCCGTGAAGCCTTGGGGGCCGCCTTGCGAGTACTCCAGCCGGCTGGACGCGTAGGATCCTGCAATACTTCACCATTCGGTAATTGATAGTTGGCTTCCTTCGCGTGCAGCATGGAACACACAGCCAATAAAAACACGACGAGAAGACTATAGGATCTAAACACCTATCCAGTCCTCCTCGAGACTCAAAGTACTAATCTGCACGGTAATCTTCGCTTTAGGGAAAGTTTTCACCTCGTAATCCAACATCCGCCAGTAAAAACCACTCATCGCTTCGAGTCGCTGTAAAAATTCAAGTGTCTGGAAATACCCGCCAGAAAGCTCCATTTCAAAACCATGGGCAAAAATAACCGCCTGCTCCCTGCTTTTATCGGCAGCCGCCTCAGAACTGTTAATTCTAAGTGGCTCTACGGGGAGGTTCCTCGCCCCGATGAGCTGTAAACCTTTATAATCCGACAACACGCGCCGCATGATATCGGCCATTTTTTCGGGTGGAATCAAGTTACTTAAGCGACCTTCAATTTCTTTTTTCAAGGCCTCCATATCATTGCGTAACCGGGCCTGCTCCTCGCGTAGCGGCTTATTTGGATTGTTCTGTAAAGCCGCTGTCAATTCGACGATCTTCCCCGAATAATCGACAGTGTCCTGACTCAGCTGGGCCATTTGCTGATCCATCTGCTGCGTTCTTTTTTCGTAGGGAGTAAAGAAAAACTGTAGCCACACGACCAGCACCAGTACCACTCCGGTCGCTGCAAGTATCCCTCGTTCCCGCAAGCTCAAATCGGCGGTTTTTTCTCTTAGCGCGTGCCACTTAGCTAATTTCATTGTGCCTCCCCAGCAGATACACCTGAGGTATCAAAAGCCAACGCATCTTCCGTTTTGACCAAAGGCAGTGGACCACCGTCGGCTAAAATAGAACGCAGCTCAAAATTCAAATATTGGTTCCGTTTGTCGGCCGAACTTAGCTTGAATAGCGTAAATGTGCGCCCCACGAAGTCATCTTCCTGCCGCAGATTTTGTAAATAGGCGGGTACCAAGTCGGCCGACCGGGTCATGCCCTCCAAGGCCATATTTTTACCTGCAGCACCTATTTTTATTCGCTTGAGCCATAAACCTTCGGTGCGCTGTCTTGCCAACGCCGTTAGGACGCCCGAGAAGCCGTCGTCATCTTTGACTACCACCGAATCCAAGACATCAATCATCGACTTTCTGGCATTCAACTGTCGGCGAAGGCGCTCATTGGCGAGCACCAGCGACTCATCTCTCTGTAGCTGTCCGGTTTTCGCTTGCAGCACTTCGACTCGCTGACGCATTTTTTCGGTTTTCTCTACTTGCGCAGCTAACTCATGCTCTGCATCGGCAAGTTTTTGATTCAAAACAAGCGACACAACGAACACGATCATGATGGTTCCAAAGGTCAACAAAAGTAACTGTTCAAGTGGCAATATAACTTTACGGGGTTGGAACTCCGCGGTGTATAAATTAACCTGCTGCATTAGACTTCTGCCTGCCTGAGAGTTGAGCCCGCGGCCAGCATCGCATTTATTTCATCAAGCCCCAAACCCGCTTCGAGCTGAAAACAAAGGCTGGTATCTAGCCCCGAAACTCTGGCCGCAATACTTCCTCCTAACATATTCGCCAAGGGAATGGCG